>DASQER010000277.1:0-3352 GCA_035633575.1 Thermoleophilaceae bacterium | reverse complement strand
CATCGGCCGCGAACACCTCGCGGAGCCGCTCGACCAGCACCTCGAGCAGCTCGTGCAGCTCCAGGTACTCGAGCGCCGCCTCGGTCACCTGCTGGAGCTTTCCGATCGTCAGCGCCACCGCCTCGGCCCGGGCGGCGCGCTCGGCCTCGGCGCGGCGCTGCTCGGTCACGTCCACGAGCTGCCAGATGTAGCCCTGCGGCCGGTCGTGCCCGTCGGCGGTCAACGAGACGCTCACGACCGCGTGCACCACCTGCCCGTCCGGGCGCATGAAGCGCTTCTCAGACTGGTCGAAGAGCGGCCGGTCGCGCAGCAGCCGCCGCCCCGCGTCCCGCTCCCGCTCGCGGTCCGTGGGGTGGGCGAGCTCCCAGAGCGGCTGCTCCAGCAGCTGCGTCTGCGTGCGCCCGAGTAGGTCGCAGAGCGCGTCGTTCACCTCGAGCCAGCGCCCGTCCACCGTGCTGAGCCCCATGCCGATCGGGGCGCACTCGAAGGCGGCGCGGAAGCGCTCCTCCGAGGCCCGCAGCTCCGCGTTCTTCTGCTGGAGCTCCAGCAGCATGGCCACCTTGGAGCGGAGCACGTCCGCGTCCACCGGCTTGAGGATGTAGTCCACGGCCCCGGCCGAGTAGCCGCGCGTGATCTGCTCGGCATCGGCGTCGCCCGCGGTGAGGAAGATCACCGCGGTGTCCTCGTGGCGGTCGCGCCGCTTGATCAGCTCGACAGTCTCGACGCCGTCGAGGCCAGGCATGCCCACGTCCATCACGATCACGGCGAAGTCGTCCCCGAGCAGCCTCTTGAGGGCCTCCACGCCCGAGGGCGCCGTGACCACCTCGCGCCCGAGCGGCTCCAGGACGGTGCGGAGCGCCACGAGGCTCTCGGGCTGGTCGTCGACGACGAGGATCGCGCCGGGTGCCGTCATCCCGCCCGCTTCCTGTAGAGCTCCTGGCCCTCCACGAGCGTCCCGAAGCGCGCCGCCTGGCGGCTGCTGGCCAGCGACTCCTGGCGGCCGAGGCCGAGAATGCCGAGTCCGTACAGGCTGTCGTCAAACAGGTCGAGCACTCGCATCTGGAGCTCTTTGCCGAGGTAGATGAGGACGTTGCGGCACACGATCAGGTCGAACTCGTTGAACGGCCCGTCGGTGGCGAGATTGTGCCGGGCGAAGACGAATCGCGCGCCGAGCGGCCACGGCGTCGAGCACGGAGGCCGCCTCGGTGGTGGGCCGCACCATGCGGGCGTTCATCGCCACCAGCTCGTTGTAGGCGGAGCCGCTGCCACGGGCGCCTCGAGGATCTCCTCGAGGACCGCCGGCTCGGCGTTCGAGCCGTTCGCGGAGGAGGGCTGTCGGGTGGCGGTTCGGGCCGCTCCGCTCGTCTTCCCGGCCTTCGCGCGCCTCGCGGGCGCCTGAGCGGTCTTGGTAGCGGCCAACGTTCCTCCTGGGACCAGTTACTGCAGTGAAGGTCCGGGGGCCAGTCCAGACCGGGATTTTCGGCGCTGCAAGTGAACCACCGGGGCCCCGAACGTGCAAGCGGTGCTAACGGATGAACGACGGGCACTAAAGGGTCCTCCGTCAGTTTCCGGTCTATATCGCGGCAAAATGACGGAGCACCCCCCTTTACCGCTGCCGTAAGCAGCCGCGCCGCCGGGCGGGCGGCCGAGCCGGGTAGGCTCGCCCCCATGAGCTACGAGCACGTCATCTGGGAGCTGGACCAGGGGGTTGGGCGGGTCACGCTGAACCGCCCCGATTCGCTGAACGCGTGGACCGAGGACTTCGGGTGCGAGCTGAAGCAGGTGGTCACGGGCGACGCCGCCGATCCGGCCGTGCGCGCGGTGCTGATCACCGGCGCGGGGCGCGGGTTCTCCTCGGGCGCCGACCTCAAGGCCGGCTTCCAGCCCCACCCCGAGGACGGCATGCCCGACGTGCGCAAGGAGCTGCACGAGCTCTACCACCCGATCATCGCCGGCGTGCGGCGGCTCGAGAAGCCGGTGGTGGCGGCGGTGAACGGGCCGGCCGTGGGCATCGGCGCCTCGCTCGCGTTCGCGTGCGATCTCGTGCTGGCGGCCGAGTCGGCCTTCTTCGGCCTCGCCTTCGTGAACATCGGGCTGATGCCGGACGGCGGCTCGACCCTGTTCGTGCCGGCCGCGGTCGGCAAGGCGCGCGCCTTCCAGATGGCCCTGCTCGGCGAGCGGGTGCCCGCCGAGCGGGCGCTCGAGTGGGGGCTCGTGAACCACGTGCACCCCGACGACCGGCTGATGGAGGAGGCGAACGCGCTGGCCACGAAGCTGGCCGGCGGGCCCACGCGCTCCTACGCGAGCTCCAAGCAGGCGCTCAACAGGATGCTCTACCCGGACCTCGACGGCCAGCTCGACCTCGAGGCCGACCTGCAGCACGCCCTTGCGCGCACGCGCGACTTCCAGGAGGGCGTGACCGCCTTCGTGGAGAAGCGCGAGCCCGCCTTCGAGGGAGCGTGAGCGCGCTGGGCGCCCGAGGCGCCGCCGCGACGGGGGCGCTGGCGGTCGGTGCTGTGGCACTCGGGGCGGTCGCGATCGGGCGGCTTGCGATCCGGCGGGCGGTGATCAAGCAACTCCGGATAGAGGAGCTGGAGGTGGGCCGGCTGCGCGTCCGCGAGCTGGAGATCGAGTCCGACGCCACCACGCTCGGGGAAACCCGCACGAAGTAGAGCCCTCCTCGGGAGCGCAGATATGATGCCGCGGCCTTGCCTACCGGCATGCCACGTCGCCTGCTTCTCGCCGCCTGCGCAGCGGCCGCTCTCGCGGTCCTGATCGCGGCTCCGTCCGCCTTCGCCGACTCCCTGACCCCCGAGTCCGGCGGGTCGCCGAACGCCGACGACATCGACACGCTCTACAAGATCACGCTCTACATCGGGATCGCGATCTTCCTGCTGGTGGAGGGCACGCTGATCTGGTCGCTGGTCAAGTACCGCGCCCGCCGCGGCGGCCAAGCCGACCAGATCCGCGGCAACACGCCGCTCGAGATCGGCTGGACCGTCGGCGCCGCGGTGATCCTCGTGGTCCTGACCGTGGTGGCCTTCCTGTACCTGGACGAAATCGAGAGCCCGCCGGGCTCGGGCCCCGACGGCCTGACCGCCGCCCAGGCCCAGTTCGCATCGATCGACCAGCCCGACCCGCCCAAGGACGGCGGCCCGGTGCTGCGCATCCACGTGAACGGCCAGCAGTACATCTGGCGCTACGACTACCCCGGCGACGGGCAGCTCTTCTCCTACCAGGAGATGGTGGTCCCCACCGACACCACCGTGATCCTGGAGCTCGAGGCCTCCGACGTGATCCACTCCTGGTGGATCCCGAAGTTCGGGCCCAAGTCCGACGCCGTGCCGGGCTA
>DASQER010000276.1:0-2611 GCA_035633575.1 Thermoleophilaceae bacterium | reverse complement strand
CGGTCGTGGACGAGCCGGATCGGGACGGGGTTCAGGAAGTGCAGCTTCTCGCGTTCGCGCTTCTTGGTGGTCACGAGATGCGCCTCCTCGAGCACCTTCAGGTGCTTCATCACGCCGAAGCGCGTCATCGGCAGCCGCTGTTCGAGCGCGCTGAGCGTCTGCCCGTCCTGCTTGAACAGCTCGTCGAGCAGGCTCCGGCGCGTCGGCAAGCCGGGACGATCAGGGGAGCACGGGCAGCGAGCTCAGCCAGGCACTGCGGCCGCCGTTCTCGTCCCAGAGCACGGGGAAGAACGACTCGTCGAGCGAGAGGTCGCCGCGCCTGCGGTAGCGCGAGTAGATGAGGTCGGTGTTGCGCGGGTGGAAGCGCGTCTCCACCGGCAGGAGATGGGACACGAGAGCGCGCCGCTCCACGCTCGCCTGGTTGGGGCCGGAGCCGTGGAAGGTGAGCGAGTGGTGGAACGCACAGCCGCCGGGCTTCACGACCACGGGCACGCGCTCGGCCTCGACGCCCTCCGGCGTGGCGCCGTCGAGCGGGGCCAGCCAGTTCTCGGGCGCGTGGAAGCTGCCGCGGTCCGGCGGCGCCTTAGGCCACAGGTGCGAGCCGCGCACGTACTCGATCGTCCCGCCCTCAGCGAAGGTCTCGTCGAGCGCCACCCAGCACGTGATCATCTCGGGCGGCGAGAGGTAGCCGGCGTAGGAGCCGTCCTGGTGCATCCCGAGCGACTTGGTGCCCGGCGGCTTCCAGAGGCAGTTGTCCTGGAGCATGCGCGTGCCGCGGTAGCCGCCGAGGCGAGCTGCGATGCGGCCCGTCTTCTCGCTGAGCACCTGCGCGGCGATCAGGTCGTCGGCGCGCCACCCGTTGCAGATCTGGCGGGTCACGTCCTCTGGGTCGCGCCGCCGCTTCCAGTTCACCTCGTCCGGGGCGATCCCGGTGGCGTAGTCGCCGTCGAAGAGCGCGCCGAAGCGCTGTCGGAGCATCTCCACCGCAGTTATCGAGAGCAGGCCCTCCTCGACGATGAGGAAGCCGTCGCGGCGGAAGCTCTCCACCTGCTCGTCTGTCACGTCGTCGAAAGCAGCCGGCTGCGGGATGGTCGTCGCCACGCCGGTACCGTATCTCCGCGTGACAGGCCTGTCCAAGCAGCCCCTGGAGTCCTTCCTCGACGACGTGGCGGCGGCGACGCCGGCCCCGGGCGGGGGCTCGTCGTCCGGCGTCGCGTGCGCGCTTGCCGCCGCTCTCGTGGAGATGTCGGCGGGGCTGGCGGGCTCCGGCGCCGCCGCCGAGCAGGCGGGCGCGCTGCGCGCGCGGGCATTGAGGCTGGCCGAGGAGGAGCTGTCGTCCTATGCGCCGGTGCTGGACGCGCGAGACGAGCACGAGCGCAAGCTCGCACTGGCCGCGGCGAGCGAGCCGCCCGCCCGGATCGCCGAGACCGCGGCGGAGGTGGCGGAGCTCGGCGCCGTCGTGGCCGGCACGGGTTCGAAGGCGGTGCGCGGCGACGCGCTGACCGGAGTGGCGCTCGCGGAGGCGGCCGCCTCGGCCGCGGCTCGGCTCGTGGAGATCAACGTGGGCGGCGGCCCGGTCTTCGAGCGCGCGCGTCAGGCCGAGCTGCGAGCGGTGAGGGCCAGGGCATCCGCCACGGGCCGGCCGCCTCCACCGCCGCGGGCCCCCATCCCATGGTGAATCCGATTTTCGGCCCCTATTACGGGCCCAAATGCAGATTCATCTGATTCGGCGGCCCATTTCGGTCGTGTCGTAGCCGCCGAGGTCCGTGACCGCGCGGCGGAAGTCCGCGGAATCGAGCAGGGACCACAGAGGCGCGAGTAGCTCGTCCTCGATGCTGTCTTTTTCGAGTACCAGGTCGTAGGGCTCCTTCGCCACCGGCACGAAGTCCAGCCCGAACGCTCGCGCGGCCGCCAGCACGCCGAGACCGCAGTCGGCGCGGCCCGCCGCCACGGCGGCGGCGACCGCGAGGTGCGTGTGCTCCTCGCGCTCGTAGCCTTGTACGGCCTCGGGCGAGATGCCGCGGCGAGCGAGCTCGTGGTCGAGCAGCACGCGCGTGCCGGCGCCGCGCTGGCGATTGACGTAGCGCACCGAGCCACCCGCCACGTCCTCGACGCCCTTCAGTGCAAGCGGATTGCCGGGCGCGACGATCAGCCCCTGCTCCCGGTGCACCAGTCTCACCACCGAGACCTCGCGGCCGGGCAGCAGCCGCTCCACGTACGGCAGCGTGTAGTCCCCGCTCTCCGGGTCGAGCAGGTGCGAGCCGGCCACGTGGCAGAGCCCGTCGCGCAGCGCGGTGAGCCCGCCGAGCGAGCCGACGTTCGACGACGCTAGCGTGACCCTCGGGTCGCGCTCGCGCAGCGCCGAGGCGGCCAGGTCGAGCACGAGGTCGTGCGAGCCAGTGACCACGATCGTGCGCTCGATCTCGCCCACGCCCCGCAGCAGGCGCACCTCGACATCCTCGCCGGCGTGATGGCCCTCGAGCTCGGCGGGGACCACGAGCAGGCCGTCAGCCCGCACCAGCGAGGTGAGCACGCCGGCACCGCGCGGGAGCGGCGTGGCCACCAGCCGCCCGCCCACGCGGCCGAGCCGGACGCGCACCCAGTCGTCCAT
>DASQER010000275.1:0-3919 GCA_035633575.1 Thermoleophilaceae bacterium | reverse complement strand
ATGCTGCAGGCGATAGCCGCGCTCGGCTAGCTCAGCCCAGCAGCCGCAGCAGCCCGTCCTCGTCGAGGATCTCCGTGCCGAGCTCCTGCGCCTTCGTGAGCTTCGAGCCCGGATCCTCGCCTGCCACCACGTAGTCCGTCTTCTTCGAGACCGACCCGGTGACCTTGCCGCCCGCGGCCTCGATGCGCTGGGTGGCGTCCTCGCGCGTCAGGTTCGGAAGCATGCCGGTGAGGACGAAGGTCTTGCCCACCAGCAGCCCCTCGGCGGGCGCGGCGGGGCGGGCGGGGCTGTCATCTTCCATCTTCAGGCCGTGGTCTCGCAGCCGCCGCACCAGGTCGCCCGTGCGCTCCTCCGCGAGCGTCTCCTGGATGGTGCGCGCCATGATCGGCCCGACCCCCTCCACCTCGGTGAGCTGCTCGTCCGTCGCGCCCATCAACTCACTCATTGACCTCAGATGACGGGCGATGTTGCGGGCATTGACATAGCCCACACCCGGAATTCCAAGCCCATAGAGCACTCGCTCGAAGGGCTGTGCCTTGGACGCTTCAATCGCCTCGACGAGATTGCCCGCGGAGACCTCACCAAACCCCTCCAAATCGGCTACGCGTTCAAGGGTCAGCTTGTAGAGATCAGCGAAATCGTTGATCAGGCCCTCATCGAGGAAGCGGCGGGCGTTCTCCTCACCGAGGCCGTCGATGTCCATCGCACCCACAAAGTGCTTCACAGCCTGGAACACCTGGCCCGGGCAACCCGACCTATTTGGGCAGATGGTCCAAACGCTTCCCTCCGGCTTGATGGTGGGGGTGTTGCACGCGGGGCATCTCTCCGGAGCTGAGGGTGGTGGATTTCTGGACTTTCGCCTCTGCGCCTTCGCCGTCGGTGAGACCACCTGGGGGATCACGTCGCCGGCGCGCATGACGATCACCTCGTCGCCGTCGCGCACGTCCTTGCGGCGCAGGTCCTCCTCGTTGTGGAGCGTGGCGAGCTTCACGGTCACGCCCGAGACCTGCACCGGGTCGAGCACCGCGAAGGGGACCATGTGACCGGTGCGGCCGACGTTCCAGGCCACGCGCTCCAGGATCGTGGTCGCCGTGGTGGGCGGGAACTTCCACGCGATCGCGCCGCGCGGCTCGCGGCCGACCACGCCGAGCCGGCGCTGCAGCTCGAGGTCGTCCACCTTGACCACCACGCCGTCGATCTCGAAGTCGAGCCTGTCGCGGCGGTCCTGCCAGGCGAGGCAGGCGCCCACGACCTGGTCGACGGTGTCGTGGACCTCCACGTCGGGGTTCACGCGAAAGCCGTGGTCGCGCAGCCACTCGAGCGACTCGTGGTGCGACCGGAACTCCAGTCCCTCTGTCGCGCCGATCCCGTAGCACCACATGGACAGCGGACGCGAGGCGGTGACCTCGGGGTCGAGTTGCCGTATCGAGCCCGCCGCCGAGTTGCGCGGATTGGCGAAGGTCGGCTCGCCGGCCTCCGCGCGCTGCTCGTTTAGGCGCGCGAACGCGGACAGCGGCAAGTAGATCTCGCCACGCACCTCGAGCAGCGGCGGGGCGCCCTCCACGCGCAGGGGGATGGCGCCGATGGTGCGCAGGTTCTGGGTCACGTCCTCGCCCACCTCGCCGTCGCCGCGGGTGGCGCCGCGCACGAGCACGCCGTCCTCGTAGACGAGCGAGATCGCGAGCCCGTCGATCTTCGGCTCGGTGACGAAGTGGACGTCGCCCATCTCCACGCCCTGCCGGGCCAGGTAGCGCTCGCTGCGCACGACCCAGGCCGCCAGCTCCTCCTCGTTGCGGGCGTTCGCGAGCGACAGCATCGGCTGGAGGTGGGGCACCTCCTCGAACTTGCCGAGCGGCTGCCCGCCCACCCGCTGCGTGGGGGAGTCGGGCGAGCGCAGCCGCGGGTGCTCGGCCTCCAGGTCGCGCAGCTCGTTCAGCAGCGCGTCGTACTCGGGGTCCGAGATCTCCGGGTCGTCGAGGACGTAGTAGCGGTGCCCGTGGTGCTCGAGCTGCCGGCGCAGCTCCGCCGCCCGCGCCGCCGCGTCGTCGCTCTTACTCAACGGCCTCTGTAGCTGGGCGCAGCAGGCGCTCGAGCTCGAAGCCGGCGAGTTCCTCGACGCCGGCCTGGTCGGTGAGGTCGAAGTGGAGCGGCGTGACGGCGATGAGGCCCTCGGCGATGGCCGCGAAGTCGGTGCCGTCCTCGTGCTCGTAGCCGGGCTCCTCGCCGTACATCCGGTAGCGGCGGCGGCCGTCCTCCTCCTCGGTCAGCATCATCTTGTCGTTGTAGACGCGCTTGCCGAGGCGGCAGGCCCGGACGCCCTTCACCTCGCCCGCCGGGCTGTTCACGTTGAGCAGCGTTCCGGGGGGCATCGGCACGTCCTCGAGCTCCTCCACCATGCGCGCGACGAACGCCGCCACCTGGTCGAAGTCGCGGCCCGCCTCGTGCGAGACCGCGATCGCCGGGATGCCGAGCATGATGCCCTCGAGCGCGGCGGCCACCGTGCCGGAGTAGGTGATGTCGTCGCCGAGGTTGGCGCCGTGGTTGATGCCGGACACGATCAGCTCCGGCACCGACTCGATCAGCCCGAGCGCCGCGAAGCGGACGCAGTCCACCGGCGTGCCGTCGGTGGCGAAGCCGGTGGTCCCGTCGCCGAACTCGACCTCCTCGACCCAGAGCGGCTCGTGGATGGTGATGCTGCGCGCCGTCGCGCTGCGGTTCGCGTCCGGTGCGATCACCGCCAGCTCCACACCCGGCACGTCAAGCAGGGCCCTGCGCATCGCGTTCAGGCCGGTGGCGGTGATGCCGTCGTCGTTTGTGAGGAGCACTCTCATGCGGGCGGCTTCAAGGCTACTCAGTAGGTCACTCGCTCCAGGTAGAGGCCGTGTGGCGGCGCCGTGGCCCCTGCCTCGCTGCGCGGGCGCCCCGTGAGCAGCCGGGCGAAGTGGTCCGGACCGTTGCCCTCGAGCATCGTGCCGACCAGCACCCGCACCATGTGGCGCATGAAGGTGTCGGCCTCGATCCAGAAGGCCAGCACGTCCTCGCCCTCGTCCACCCACTCGGCGCGGAGCACGTCGCGCTCGAAGCGCACGTGTTCGGTCTCGGTCGGGGTGAAGGCCGTGAAGTCGTGCGTGCCGGTGAGCGCGGCCGCGCAGGCGTCCAGCGCCGCGCGGTCGAGTGGGCGCGGCCACCAGAGCGCGCGCCGCCGCTCGAAGGGGCTCGGCGCGCTGCGCGTGTGGACGCGGTAGCGGTAGGTGCGCGAGCTCGCGTCGCGACGCGCGTCGAAGCCGTCGGGCGCCTGCTCGCTCGCGAGCACCGCCACGTCGGGCGGCAGCAGCGCGTTCAGGTTTCGCGACGGCGCGGGCTCGCCGTCGTGGCTCGCCACCTGCCCGCGCGCGTGCACGCCGCGGTCGGTGCGGCCGGCGACCGTGAGCGCGACCTCGCGCCGCAGGACCGTGGCGAGCGCCTCCTCCACGGTCTCCTGCACGCTGCGCAGCCCCGGCTGGCTCGCCCAGCCGGCGAAGTCGGTGCCGACGTACTCGAGCAGCAGGCGGGCGGTCAGCGTCCTAGCCGCGCTTGCGTGCGACGATCAGGGCGTACTCGTTCTCGACAGTGATCGGGCCGTCGCCGCCGCCGTGGCGCCGCGCCAGGTCCGTCGCCTCCGCGATCAGGGAGGCGTAGCGGTCGTCGGGCAGGTTCTGCTTCGCCGCGACCCACGGCGGCGCCGACTCTCCGATCGTGGCCACCAGCGCCTCGGCCGACTCCGCCTCCCACACGAGCAGCCTGCGCTCGATCTCGAAGCGGGCGGCGAGGCCGTCGAAGCGCTCGCGCACGTTCTCCTCGACGGACCACTCGTCCGAGAGCGGCTGGTCCGACGGCGGCGCGTAGCTGCGGCCGAGCGCGAACAGCTCGGCGGAGAAGC
>DASQER010000274.1:0-2625 GCA_035633575.1 Thermoleophilaceae bacterium | reverse complement strand
GATCGGCGAGGTGGCCGAGCGCTTCGAGCTCGACCCCGAGCGCGTGCGGCTGCTGCCGGCCGGCATCCTGATCCTCGAGGCGATCTCGGACCTGCTCGGCCTTCCCCTGCGCATCGCCCGCGGCGGCCTGCGCGAGGGCATTCTGCTCGAGCTGGTGGAGGGCCGGCGCCTTGCCTAGCCCGCGATGCGATCCAGCTCGGCCGGGCGCAGGAGCACGATGAGCTCCCCCTTCGCGATCCCCGCCAGGCCGCCCTTCTTCATCCGAACCTGTGCGCCGGTGAGGCTGTGGACGGCCATCGAGAAGTCGGGATCGTGGCCGACGAGGAGCAGCTCGTCACCCAGGCCGGCCGCGAGCGCCTCTGGGTCGAAGGGCCCGCCCGCGAGCTTCGGCTCCAGTTGCGGGTCGACCCCGAGCGGCTCGCAGGCCAGCTGGGCGGTTTGGACGGCGCGCACCTTCGGGCTCGTGAGGCAGGCGTCGACCTTCACGCCGAGCGCCTTCAGGGCTCGTCCGGCCACGCGCGCCTGGTCCTCTCCCTTCTCGGTGAGCGGCCGCTCCGCGTCCGGCGACCCGTCGGCGGCCTCCCCATGGCGCAACAGCCAGAGCACGACCCGTCACGATATAGGCAGCAGATGGAAGCGGTAACGGCAACACGGGAAGCTCCGGCGCTCGACTCGCCGGAGCTGTTCGTGAACCGCGAGGTCTCCTGGCTGCAGTTCAACGAGCGGGTGCTCGAGCTGGTCGAGGACCAGCGCACGCCGCTGCTCGAGCGCGTGAAGTTCCTCGCGATCTACGCCACGAACCTGGACGAGTTCTTCATGGTGCGAGTGGCAGGGCTCCACGACCAGCTGGACGCCGGGATCGACGCGCGCGGGCCGGACGGCCTCTCGGCGCGCGAAACGCTCGAGCGCATCACCGGACGCAATGCGGAGCTCACCCGGCGACACTCGCGGGTGTGGGAGGAGGACGTGCGCCCGGCGCTCGCGGAGCACGGCATCCGCGTGGTGGACGTGCCCGAGTGCTCGGAAGCCGAGCTCGAGACGATCGACAGGCTGTTCTCGGACCAGATCTTCCCCGTGCTCACTCCGCTGGCCGTCGGTCCCGGGCGGCCGTTCCCGTACATCTCGAACCTGTCGCTCTCGATCGGCGTGTGGGTGCGCGATCCCGTGTCCGGCCTCGAGAGCTTCGCGCGCGTGAAGGTGCCGAAGGAGGTCCTGCCGCGCTTCGTGCCGCTCGGCGACGACGTGTTCGTGCCGCTCGAATCCGTGATCGCGCGCCACCTCGGGGAGCTCTTCTCGGGGATGGAGATCCTGCGCCACGACTTCTTCCGGGTCACGCGCGACGCGGACTTCACCGTCTCGGACGAGGCGGACGACCTGCTGCGCGCCGTGGAGGACGAGCTGCGCCGCAGGCGCTTCGGCGAGGTGGTGCGGCTCGAGGCCGCGTCGACCATGGATCTGGAGATGCGCCAGTACCTGATCGAGCAGCTGGCGATCGAAGAGACGCAGGTCGTGGACGTGGACGGCCTGCTCGACCTGAACGACCTGTGGTCCCTGTATGACGTCGAGGGCCGGCGCGAGCTGCGTTACGAGCCCTGGACACCGGTCGTCCCCGCGCCGTTCGCGGACACCGAGGAGGGCAGCACGGACGTGTTCGCGGCTATGCGGGCCGGCGACCTCCTCGTCCACCACCTGTACGACTCGTTCGCCGGCACCGTCGAGCGCTTCATCCGCCAGGCCGTGAAGGACCCGAACGTGCTCGCCATCAAGATGACGGTGTACCGCACGTCCGACGACTCCGACCTCGTGCCGGCGCTGATCGAGGCGGCGGAGCGCGGCAAGCAGGCCGTGTGCCTCGTGGAGCTGCAAGCCCGCTTCGACGAGCGCCGCAACATCGGCTGGGCGCGGTCGCTGGAGGAGGCGGGCGCCCACGTCGTCCACGGACTGCCGGGGCTGAAAACGCATGCCAAGGCGCTGCTCGTGGTGCGCCGCGAGGGCTCCGAAGCGCGCCACTACGTCCACATCGGGACGGGGAACTACCACGCGAAGACGGCGCGCATCTACGAGGACTACGGCCTGTTCACGTGCGACCGCGAGATCGGCGCCGACGTGGCCGAGCTGTTCAACTCGCTCACCGGCGCGGCGCGCTCGCCGGGATACCGCAAGGCCGTCGTCGCGCCGGACCACATGCGCGCCTGGTTCCTCGATCAGGTGCGCCAGACGATCGACGCCAGGGAGCGCGGGCAGGACGCGCGCGTCGTCCTGAAGATGAACTCGCTCGTGGACGCGCGCTGCATCCGCGCGCTCTACGAGGCCTCGCAGGCAGGCGTGCGGGTGGACCTGAGCGTGCGCGGGATTTGCTGTCTGCGGCCGGGCGTGCCGGGCGTGTCTGACAACATCACCGTGGTGTCAGTGGTCGGGCGCTTCCTGGAGCACTCGCGCATCTACGGCTTCCACCGCGGCGACGAGCGGCACTACTGGCTCGGGTCCCCCGACCTCATGCCGCGCAACCTCGACACGCGCGTGGAGCTGCTCGCTCCGGTCACCGCCGACCCGCTGCGCACGCAGCTGGAGGACACGCTCGAGCGCGGCCTCGCGGACGACACGTTCGGCTGGGAGCTCGGGCCC
>DASQER010000273.1:0-11306 GCA_035633575.1 Thermoleophilaceae bacterium | reverse complement strand
CTGGGCGGCTCGCCGAAGCTGCACGTGACCGTCGTCTTCCTCGGCGCGCGCGAGTCCGCCAAGGGCATATGGGAGGCGGCGTCCGGCGCCGCGGAGGGCCTCGATACACCGCTGTTCGAGCCCTGCGGCGTGGTTGGAGTGCCACGCCGGCGCCCGCGGCTCTTCGCGCTGGACCTGGAGGACGTGGGAGCGCGCGGCGCGGCGCTGCACGAGGCGGTCTCGGCCGCCCTCGGCGAGCCGGTCACGCGCCCTTTCTGGCCCCACGTGACGCTCTTGCGGGTCAGGAAGGGCCGGAGGCCCGAGGCGCCCGCCCCTCCGGGCGACCTCGACCCGTTCGCCCCCAACGCCCTGGCGCTGTATCGCAGCCACCCGGGCCCCCAGGGGTCGCGCTACGAGGTCCTGGAGCGCCAGGCTCTCTGATCGTCACTCGTCTGTCGCGAAGTTGTCGCACGACGGCGGTGAACCCGTCCGATCCCGCTCCTAGTCTGCTTCCACCAGAACTTCGGAGGTATCGGATGAGCGACAAGGACCAGGAAAAGGCCGCCAAGGCCCGTGACGCCGCGCTGAGCAGCGCGATAACGCAGATCCAGCGCGAGTTCGGCGAGGGGTCGATCATGAAGATGGGCGATGAGGCCTTCAAGGTCCAGGTCGCGGCCATCCCCACGGGCGCGCTGTCGCTGGATCTCGCGCTCGGGGTCGGCGGGCTGCCGCGGGGACGGGTGGTCGAGATCTTCGGTCCCGAGGCTTCGGGCAAGACCACGCTGATCTACCACGTGCTCGCCGAGGCCCAGAAGCTGGGCGGCATCTGCGCATTCATCGACGCGGAGCATGCGATGGATCCCGAGTACGCCAAGCGGATCGGGGTGGACGTGGACGAGCTGCTGGTCTCCCAGCCCGACCACGGCGAGCAGGCGCTCGAGATCGCCGACCTCCTGATCCGCTCCGGCGCGGTCGACGTGGTGGCGATCGACTCGGTCGCGGCACTCACGCCGAAGGCCGAGCTCGAGGGAGCGATGGGTGACCAGACGGTCGGGCTCCAGGCCCGCATGATGTCCCAGGCGATGCGCAAGCTGGCCGGCAACCTAAACCGCGCCAACACGCTCTGCATCTTCACGAACCAGATCCGCGAGAAGATCGGCGTGATGTTCGGCTGCTTCCACTACGACGCACGGGTCGTGCTCGCGGACGGCAGCACCGAGAAGATCGGCAAGATCGTCAATCAGCGGCTACCCGTCGAGGTCATGTCGATGGATCCGGAAACCGGCAAGATCTCGCCTCGCCGCGTGGTGGAGTGGTACGACAACGGCGAGACCGACGAGTGGCTTCAGTTCGAGGTCGAGGCTGGCGGTGGATCGGGCAAGCGGAAGTTCGCGTGCACGCCGAACCACGTCATCGTCACCCCCGACGGTGAGCGCCAGGCATGGGAGATCGAGGAGGGCGACGAGGTTCTCGTCGCCGTTAAGGAGTACGCCCTCGCCGACGACCAGATGAAGCTGATCCTCGGCAGCCTGCTGGGTGACGGTTCGCTGCGCTATGCGTCCACGCACAACGCCGCGTTCCGGGTCGGGCACGGTGAGCGTCAGCGGGAGTACTGCCAATGGAAGCAGGCGATGCTCGCGCCGTTTGCCCACACCATGGGACGGACGGGCAATGGAATCGGTTTCGACACCATCCCCATGCGTCAGCTGGCGGCGCTTCGCGATGCCGTATACGCGGCCGACGGTCGGAAGACTGTGAGCTCCAAGCTCCTGTCGCAGCTCGACGAGCGGTCGATCGCGGCGTGGTACTGCGATGACGGAACGTTCGGCGGCAACTACAAGCGGTGGGGGCATGGCAAGGCCACCATCTGCGTTGCCGGGCTGTCCATGGAGGATCGCGAGCGGGTTGCCCAGCATTGTGAAGAGCTCGGCATGGGACGCCCGACTCTGAGCGGGAGCAATCTCCTATTCAGCGGGGAGCGGACCCGGCAGTTCCAGGAGCGGATCGCACCGTATGTGCACCCCTCGCTCGACTACAAGCTCCATCCGGACCTGCGAGACCGGTTCAACTGGCAGGCGCCCACTCACACCAACTACAAGGCCGAGCTCGAGAGCCGCAGGTCGCTACGCCCTGTCGGCATGCGAGTGCTGCGCAAGTACAGCAAGCCGCCCACGCCGCATAAGCGCCACCGCTACGACCTCCAGGTCGAGGGCAACCACACCTACCTCGTGGACCATGTGGTGGTTCACAACTCGCCGGAGACGCAGCCGGGCGGCCGGGCGCTCAAGTTCTACGCGTCGCAACGGCTCGACATCCGCCGCATCGAGACCCTCAAGGAGGGCACCGAGGCGATCGGCAACCGGGTGCGGGTGAAGGTGGTCAAGAACAAGGTCGCCGCTCCCTTCCGCCAGGCCGAGTTCGACATCGAGTACGGCCAGGGGATCAGCTCCGAGGGCTGCATCCTCGACCTCGGGATCGAGCACGGCATCGTCCAGAAGTCCGGCTCGTTCTTCTCCTACGGGGACGACCGGCTGGGCCAGGGCCGCAACAACGCGAAGGGGTTCCTGCGCGAGAACCCGCAGGTGGCGGAGGAGATCGAGCGCAAGATCTACGAGGCGCTCGGAGTCGAGCCCGCCGCGAACCTGGCCGTGGTGGAGCCGCCGGCCGACCCGGACGCCGAGGCCGAGGCCGGCGTGGAGCCCGAGGCCCCCGAGGCCCCCGAGGAGCAGGCGGCCTAGGCCCGGGGGGCCCTGGGGGAACCCGTGGGACGCACGGAGAGCGAACGGGCGATCGACCTGGCCTACAAGGCGGTCGCCCGTTGCGAGCTCACGGTGGCCGAGCTGCGCACTCGTCTGGAGCGCAAGCGCGTCCCGCCAGACGCCATTGAGGACGCCGTGGCGGAGCTCGAGGAGACCGGCTTCCTCGACGACGCCCGCTACGCCCGCCAGTTCGCCGAGGACAAGCGCGAGCTCGACGGGTGGGGCAGCGAGCGCATCGCCCGCGACCTGCACCGGCGCGGGATCGCGGCGCACCTCATCGATGCCGCCGTCTCCACGCGCAGCCGCGACTCCGAGCTGCGCACCGCTGTGCTGCTGCTCGAGCAGCGCCACCCCGTCGCGCCGCAGGACGACCGCGAGCGCGACCGCGCCTGGCAGATGCTGGTCCGCCGCGGCTACGCCCCCGAGATCGCCTACGACGCGATCCGGGCGCACGAGCGCGCCGCGCGCGAGCGCCGCCGCGCCGCCTGACAGCCGCGACCCGGCGGTTGCCAGCCCCCGCCCGCCGGGTTAGTCTCATGTTAACGCGGCCGGCGCGGCCGGCGCGAGACAAAAAACGAGCAAATCGCCTGATTCGCACAGCATCTTGACCGTCATCCTGACCACCACCCACGACCAGCCCGGAAGGAGCGTTCGGGAGGGTCCATAGAAAGCAGCACCGCGCGCGCCTACGGGACCGCGCGCTTCGTTCCCAGGCGATGTCTGGAGTCTCGCGGCCCCGCGCCGCACCGCTCAACGAACCGAGTGTTGAGACCGGCGCTGCGTGCGCCGCGTGAGGAGACGGAGATGGAGATCGTGTTGGCGGCGCTGGTCGCGGCGGCGGTCGCGGTGGCGGTGGTGATGCTGGTACAGCGCCCCCGCGCCGTTCAGGCCGGCCCGGCGACCGTCCCGGCGCCCGAGCCGGCTGCGGTCCCGCCGCCGGAGGCGAGGCCGGCGGGAAGCCGCGACGGGCTCGAGGAGGAGCTCCTCGCCCGCCGCACCGAGATCGCGCGGCTGGAGGAGCGGCTGCGCGCGAAGGAGAGCTCGCTCGAGCTGCTGGCCCACGAGCTCGACGAGCGCGAGCGCTCGCAGGAGGACCGGCGGCGCAACCTCGACAACACGCGCGAGGAGCTGAAGACGGAGAAGGCACGGCAGCTGCGCGAGCTCGAGCGCGTGTCCGGCCTCAGCGCGGGCCAGGCGAAGCAGCTCATGATGCGCGAGCTCGAGGACGAGCTGCGCCACGAGAGCGCCCGCATGATCCGGCAGGTCGAGGACGAGACCCGGCTCGACGCCGACCGCCGCGTGCGCAGCATCCTGGCCGCCGTGATGCAGCGCGTGGCGTCGAGCCACGCCGTGGAGACCACGGTCTCGGTGGTGGAGCTCAAGTCCGACGAGCTGAAGGGTCGGATCATCGGCCGCGAGGGGCGCAACATCCGCGCGCTCGAGACCCTCACCGGGATCGACTTCATCATCGACGACACGCCCGGGGCGGTGCTGCTGTCCGGGTTCGACGGCGTGCGCAGGGAGATCGCGCGGCTGACGCTGGAGCGCCTGCTCCAGGACGGGCGCATCCACCCGGCCCGCATCGAGGAGGCCTTCCACCAGGCCAAGTCGCAGATCGACCAGCACGTGGTCGAGGTGGGGGAGCAGGCGGTGTTCGAGGCGAACGTCGGCTCGCTGCACCCCGAGCTCGTGAAGCTGCTCGGCCGGCTCAAGTTCCGCACGAGCTACGGCCAGAACGTGCTCCATCACTCGATCGAGTGCGCCCGGCTGGCGGGGATGCTGGCCGCCGAGCTCGGGGCCGATCCGCGCGTGGCCGCCCGGGCGGCGCTGCTGCACGACATCGGCAAGGCGGTGTCGCACGAGACCGAGGGCCCGCACGCACTCGTGGGCGGGGAGCTCGCCCGCCGCCACAAGGAGTCGGAGGCGGTGGCCCACGCGATGGAGGCCCACCACAACGAGGTCGACCTGCAGACGGTGGAGGCGGTGATCGTCCAGATCGTGGACGCCCTCTCGGGCGCGCGCCCCGGCGCCCGCGGCGAGTCGCTCGAGCACTACGTGAAGCGGTTGCACGAGCTCGAGGCGGTCGCCTGCCGCCACGCCGGCGTGGACAAGGTCTACGCCATGCACGCGGGCCGAGAGATCCGCGTGATCGTGCACCCGGAGGAGATCGACGACGACGCGGCGGCCCTGCTCTCGCACCAGATCGCCCGCGACGTGGAGAAGGAGGTCGAGTTCCCCGGCCAGATCAAGGTCACGGTGATCCGGGAGAGCCGGGCCACCGACTACGCCCGCTAGCGGTCTATCCTCGGCGGCGATGGGCGGCAAGACGTACCACCTGACCACCTTCGGGTGCCAGATGAACGAGCACGACTCCGAGCGCATGAAGGGGATGCTCGAGTCGCTCGGCTACCGCGAGGCCGTGGCGCGCGACGGCGCGGACCTGATCCTCTTCAACACCTGCTCGATCCGCGAGAAGGCGGACAACCGGCTGGTCGGCCACCTCGGCGAGGCAAAGCGGCTCAAGGGGGAGGACCCGGAGCGCGTGATCGGGATCGGCGGCTGCTGGTCCCAGTCGCTGAAGGAGCAGGTGTTCGAGATGTTCCCGTTCGTGGACGTGGCGTTCGGGCCCGGGCAGGTGCACAAGCTCGCGGAGTTCCTCACGAGCGACAGCATCACCGCCCAGGGCTTCTTCGAGTTCGAGGGCTTCACCGGCCACCTGCCGATGAAGCGCGAGCGCGACTTCCAGGCGTGGGTCCAGATCTCGGTCGGCTGCAACTGCGCCTGCTCGTACTGCATCGTGCCCTCCACGCGCGGTCGGGAGGTGTCGCGCGGCGCCGCGGAGATCGTGGCGGAGGTCGAGCGCGTGGCGGCCGAGGGGGTGAGGGAGGTGACGCTGCTGGGGCAGAACGTGTGCTCCTACGGCCGCGACCTGCCCAAGGGCTCGAAGACCACGTTCGCGGAGCTGCTCGCCATGGTCGACGCCGTCGACGGCATCGAGCGCATCCGCTACACGAGCCCGCACCCGAAGGACATCCGCGAGGACGTGATCGCCGCGCACGCCGAGCTGCCGAGCGTGTGCGAGCACATCCACCTCCCGCTCCAGTCGGGATCGAGCCGGATCCTCAAGGCGATGCGGCGCACCTACAACCGCGAGCGCTACCTCGACCGGGTGGCGACGATCCGCGAGCTCGTCCCCGACTGCGCGCTCACCACGGACATCATCGTGGGCTTCCCCGGTGAGACGGAGGACGACTTCGCCGACACGCTCGACGTGGTCGAGCGGGTGCGCTACGACTCCGCGTTCACGTTCATCTACTCGCCGCGCCGCGATACCGAGGCGGCCACCCTGCCCGGCCAGGTCCCGCACGAGCTGGCGAGCGAGCGGATGGGGAGGCTGGTCGAGGCGGTGCAGCGGCACGCGAAGGAGAGGGCGCAGCGCTTCGTCGGGCGCACCATGGACGTGCTGGTGGAGGGCCCGTCGCGCACCGACCCCTCGAAGCTGCGCGGGCGCATTCGCCACAACAAGACCGTGAACTTCGGCGGCGTGGCCGTCCCCGGCGAGCTCACCGAAGTCGAGATCGCCTCCGCGACCAGCACCACGCTGGCCGGCGACGAGCTACTGCTTGCTCGCGTGGGGTAGCCCGGCGCGGGCCTGCTCGAGCTCCGCGCGAACCTGCTCGAGCTCCGCCCTCAGCTCACGCTCCGTGAGGGCGTGAACCTGCGCCTGGCGCTCGGTCTCGTCGCGCAGCGCGGCGAGGGCCGCCCGCGCGCTCTCGGCCCGCCGGTCGGCGTCGGCCGTCAGCTCGAGCTGCTCGCGCGCCTCGGCGAGCTCCCGCTCGAGCCGCTCGACGCGCGCGGAGTCCTCGGGCACGGCGCCGGCGGCCGACTCGAGCGCCGCCTCGTGCCGGGCGCGCTCCTCCTCGAGGGCCGCCTCGCCGCGCTCGCGCAGGGCCTCGAGCTCCTTCTGGTTGCGCTCGCGCTCGGCGTCGATGGCGGCGGCGGTGCGGGCGCGCTCGGCCTCGACCTCCTCGACGCGGAGGGCCCGCTCGGCGGTGCGCTGCTCCTCGTGCTCCGCCCTGAGCGCCGCGAACGCCTCCTCGTGGTTGGCCCGCAGCGAGGCCAGCGCCTGCTGGGCGCTGGCGCGCTCCGCGTGCAGCGCCTCCCCGGCGGCGGTCTCGGCGGCGGCGAGGACGCGCTCGTGCTCGCCGCGCAGCGAGGCAAGCGCCTCCTCGCGCTCGCGCTCGGCTGCGGCATCGTCGCGCTCGCCGCCGGCAGCCAGCGCGGCCACGGCCTCGTCGCGCGCCACAAGGGCCAGAGCCAGCTCCTCGCGCAGGCGCGAGAGCTCGCGCTCGCCGGGCTCGTCGCGCGCCGGCGGCGCCGCGTCGGGAGCGGGGGCGGAAGTGGCCTCGGGCGCCTGAGCCTCGGGCGGGTCGCCCGCGGCCCCATCCTCCGGCGGCACGATCACCGTGCTCACCGACTGGCTTGCGCCTGGCGCCGGCTCTTGCATGAACACCAAGGTGTCTAGCAGCTTCACGATCTGACTGCGAGTGGCCACGGCGGGGCGTACCGCCAGCTTGGTCATCACGGCGATGTCGCTCAGCCCGAGCGAGTCGGCCGGGTCGGCCACCGCCAGCACGAGCGCCCCGTCGTCCGCGAAGCCCACGGGCGCGGCCAGGTAGCGCTTCGCTGCGGTCTTGCGCAGCAGGCCGGCGGCAGAGGTGTCCACCGGGAACTCGCCGAGGTCGATGTGCTCCAGGCCGTAGCGCTCGGCGAGCGCGCGGGCGAGCTGGTCCTCGCTGATCGCGCCGCTGTCGAGCAGGACCTTCTCGGGCGTCTGTCCGCCGGGGTTGCGCGCGGCCTGGACAGCCGCCTCGGCCACCTCCGTGGACACGAAGCCGAGCTCGACGAGGATGTCGCTGAGGAAGCGCCTGCCGGCGCCGCTGAGGCTGGGGGCGGTGACCCCGGGCCCGGCCAGCGCCGGACCGGCTCCCGGGCCGGCGATCGGAGCGCCCAGCAGGGGGTCGGTGGTCATGACATGCCCCTGGAGGGCGAGGTGCCGAGCGGCGTGCCGTTGCGCCGGGCGGGAGCGGAGCGTGCCGAGATCTCGGCCAGCTCGAGCGCCTGGTGCGCCGACTCGGCGTCCGCCAGCGGCTGAATGCCGTACGAGAGCTGGAGGCCGGCGGGCCGGCCGTCCGTCACGCGCGCCAGCGCGCGCTCGACGCGGCCGAGGAAGGCGAGCGCACCCTCAGGGCCCTTGCAGCCCACGAGCACCGCGCCGAGGCCCTCGGGAGAGGTGCGCCCCAGGTAGTCGGTGCGCCGGATGGCGCCGCCCAGCACCTCGGCCACGTCCTTGAGCAGCAGGTTCGCCATGGCCTCGCCGTGGCGGCCGATAATCGCCTCGCGGTCGCGCACGTGGCACACCACGAGGTAGGACTCGACGGTCCCGCGCTTGCTGAGCTGCCATTCGCGGTCGACGGCGGCTAGCAGCGTCTCGCGGTTGGGCAGGCCGGTCACCGGATCCGTGCTCGCGCGGTCGCGCGCGGCCTCGGCGAGCCTCCGGAGCTCGGCCCGCGAGGAGATGCTCTCCCACTCGTATGTCAGGAGTCGCGCCCCCACGAGCAGCAGCTGCGCGACCTCCCTCGGCGGCGCCTGGCCGCCCGCCCCCGTCGCCAGCAGCAGGCCAACCACGCGGCCGTCGGCCGCGTCGAGCGGTGCCGCGACCCAGCTGGCGGGGCAGAGCACGGCGAGCGCGTCGGCGTCGAGGAGCTCGCCCGCGGCGGAGCCCGTGGCCGGCACGCCGCGCGCCAGTGGGATCACCGAGCCACGCGGGACGCCGTCGCCCCGGGACTCGATCACACGGCATTCGCTGGTCTCCCAGTCGATCTGGCCGAGCACCAGGCTGCCCTGCGGGGAGGCGTCGTCGAGCAGGTCGAGCACCGAGGTTGCGGCATCGGCAAAGCTGCCGAAGCGCTGGGCGGCCAAGCGGGACAGGGCGTCGAGGATCTGAGCACTCATGCTTCTCAGTCTTGATCGGCCAAACAGGGCCGCTCCGTAAGGGCGGGAAGAGAAGTGCGTCTGCGCCTACAGGGCGCGCAATAGGTCGGCGAGGGCCGCGCGCGCGGCCAGAATGCCGCTGCCTGACCATTCGGGACCAGCATTCACGCGCAGCACCGCGTCGCCGTGCCGGCCGGCATCGACTCCCAGGTCAGCCAGGACCTTCCCGGCAAACGACTCGGGGTCGGCGGTCCGCAGGCCATCGCGGGACGCGAGCACCACGGAGAGATCCCTGCCGCCGATGGTGTCCATCACCTCCGCCACCCGGTTGTCCCAGTCGATCAGCAGCTTCTCCGCGTCGTTGGTCCGTCCCAGCGCCTCGCCGTGGAGGCGCAGGTTGAGCTTCCAGTCGTCCCCTTCGCTCATCACCGTCGGCGCGATGCGCCTGAGGTCCTCGTAGAGCGGGCCCTGGCCCTCCTTCGTGCCGAGGATCAGGTCCGGGCCGGCGGCCTCGGCGGCGGCGAGGTCGAGCCTGGTCAGCGGCGGCACCACCTCGATCCCCTTCGCCTCCGAGCGGAGGTAGGCGGGGAGCCGGCCGCCGGGCAGCGCCGCGCGGATCGGGCGAACGCCGAGCGCGAGCGTGTCGCCGAGCGTGTCCGGGGTGAGCGTCATCGGCCGCTCGGCCTGTCCGGGCACCTTCGTGCCGGTCAGCGGATCCAGGGCGTGCTGCACCTTGAGCGGGCGCTGCGTCTCCTTCGACTCGTCGAAACCCGACTCCTGGCAGCCCGCGAGCGCGGCCGCGGCCGCGAGGGCGATGAGGATGCGTCCGCGCACGGGCGGTATTACTAGCGATCGTGGCGAACGCGCATCCGCTGATAGCGATCTTCGGTCCGACCGGTGTGGGCAAGACGGCCGTGGCCATCGCCCTCGCCGAGCGCCTCCGCGAGCAGGGCGAGGACCCCGTCGCCATCTCGGCGGACGCCCTGCAGGTCTACCGCGGCCTGGAGATCCTCACCGGGGCGGCCACGCCTGAGGAGCGCGAGCGGCTCGAGCACCGCCTGCTCTCCTTCGTGCCCGTCACCGAGACCTTCTCCGCAGGGCAGTTCGCCGCGCTGGCGCACGCGGAGATCGACTCGGCGCTCGCGGAGGGGCGGCGCCCGATCGTGGTCGGTGGAACGGGGCTCTACCTGCAGGCGGCCCTGACGGACCTCGAGCTGCGCCCGCCGCCGCCTCCCGGCGTGCGCGAGCGCATCCTCGCGGAGCTGGACCAGCGCGGCGCCGAGGCGCTTCACGGCGAGCTGGCGGAGCGCTCGCCTCACGCCGCCGCGGCCATCGACCCGGGGGACCGCACCCGGGTCGTGCGCGCGCTCGAGCTGCTCGAGATGGGGGAGGAGCCGGCGCCCGCGGGCGCGGCCTCGCGGCTCTGGACCGCGGAGCTGCGCCGGCCGACGCTGCTCTGCGGCCTCACGATGGAGCGCGAGCGGCTCTACGAGCGCATCGACGCGCGTGTGGACGCCATGATCGCGGCCGGGGCGGAGGACGAGGTGCGCAGGGCGGACGCCGCGGGGGCGTCGCCCACGGCCCGCAAGGCCCTCGGCTTCGACGAGCTGCTGCGCGGCGACCCGGACGCGATCAAGCGGCGCACGCGCAACTACGCCAAGCGGCAGCTCACCTGGATGCGCCGCCTGGAGGGCGTCCAGGTGCTCGACGCGGAGGATGACCCCGCAAGCTGGCTGGCCAGCCGGTTAGGCTTCCCGCGGCCCTAGGAGGAGGACTCGCATGAAGCGTTTCATCGTCGTACTGGCCATGATGGCCGGATCGCTCGCCCTGGCAGGACCCGCCCAGGCTGTGCGGGACTTCTCGAGCACGGCGCTGAACATCATCCCCTCGGGGCAGTACGGCGCGGTGCCTCCCCCGAAGCAGGCCGCCGGGCAGGCGAAGATGTACGACGCGCTCACGCCTCTGTTCGACGACGTGACGCCGCGCGACCTCACCCGCTACTTCAAGTCCGAAAAGCTCGGCGTCAAGGGCCAGGGCCGCATGAGGCGCGAGCGCGTGCCGCGGACGGGCGTGCGGATCCTGCGCGACCGCTTCAACGTCCCGCACATCTACGGTCGCACAAACGACGACGTGACCTGGGGCGCCGGCTGGGCGCTTGCGCACGACCGCGAGCTTTTGCTCGAGCAGGCGCGGTTCAACGCGCGCGTGGCGGTTCTCGACGTGCCCGGGCTGAGCGCCCTCGGCCTGATCGTGGGGCTCAAGAGCTTCCAGCCGAGCGCACAGGCGGAGCGTGAGCTGGCCAAGGAGATCGTAAAGCTGCGCGCCTACGGCAAGCCTGGCCGCCAGCTGATCCACGACATGGGCGTCTACGTGAAGGGCATCAACGCCTACTACCGGGCGAACAAGCGGACCCACAGGCCGTGGACGCGGCTGGACGTGATCGCGCTGAACGCCATCAAGAGCGAGCTGTTCGGGGAGGGCGGGGGCGACGAGGTCGACGCCGCCGAAATGCTCGACGGGCTCCAGGACTCACTCGGCGCCGACAGGGGATTCTCGGTCTGGAACGACCTGCGC
>DASQER010000272.1:0-2682 GCA_035633575.1 Thermoleophilaceae bacterium | reverse complement strand
GTCCGATTGGCGCTGCGCAGCCTCCTCCCCTGTCTCGACCTGCACCTGCCGCGGCATCACGCGGGCGATGCGGTCGCGCAGCTCCTCAGGGCTCACGCCGTCCGCGGCGGCCACCGAGATCTGGTCGAACTGGCCCTCGCGGTCGGTCACCCGCTGGGCCTCGGGCAGGGTCACCTCCGCGATGCCGGCGCCGCCGAAGCTCGTGTCGCCGAGTTTCGTGAGGCCGACGATCTCGTACCTCCTCGCCTCGTGCGCGCCCGCCAGGCGCAGCGTGTCGCCCAGCTTCAGGTCGCCCGTGTCGGCGGTCTGGGTGTCGATCGACGCCTCGGTCGCGCTGCGCGGCTTGCGCCCCTGCACGTAGTCGAGCGTCTCGAAGCGTTCCGGCAGCAGGGACGCGATGAAGTTGGGCGCGAAGCTGTTCCCGATCGGGTCGCCCTTGGCGTCAATGAAGCGCCCGCCGGCGAACACCGAGCCGGCGGCCGCGTCCACGCCGTCCACCGGCCGCACGCGCTCCAGCAGGCGAGCCGGGAAGGACGGCGGGCCGACCTCGTCCGACTCGATGTCCTGGCGCGCGCTGATCGCGACGTCGGTGCCCTTCAGCGACTCGCTGAAGATGTCGCTGAACGACTTGTTGATCGTGTCGGTCAGGACATAGGTCCCCGCAACCAGCGCGACGCCCAGGAAGATCGCGAGCCAGGTCGTGAAGGCGCGCATCTTGCGCGCCGCGATGCCCCGCAGGGCAACCTTCGTCACGCCATGTCCTTCATCAGCTCGATGACCTCCTCGGCGCTTCCGGCCTCGCCCTCGTGCACCACGAGCCCGTCGTGCAGCACCACCAGCCGGTCCGCGTAGGAGGCCGCCTCCGGGTCGTGCGTGACCATCACGACGGTCTGGCCGAACTCGTCGACCGCCGTGCGCAGCAGGTTCAGGACCTCCTCGCTGGCCCTGGAGTCGAGGTTGCCGGTGGGCTCGTCGGCGAACACCACGGCCGGGCGCGACACGAGCGCCCTCGCCACCGCCACGCGCTGCTGCTGGCCGCCGGAGAGCTCGGCCGGCCGGTGCGTGCGGCGATCGGCCAGGCCGATTGTCTCGATGAGCCGCTCGAACCACTCGGCGTCCGGCTTGCGGCCGGCGATCGACAGCGGCAGGAGCACGTTCTCCTCGGCGGTCAGGACCGGGATCAGGTTGAAGAACTGGAACACGAAGCCGAGCTTGTCGCGGCGCAGCTTCGTGAGCTCGCCGTCGTCCAGGCCGCTGATCTCGGCGCCGTCGAGGGCCACCGTGCCGCCCGTCGGCCGGTCGAGCCCCGCGAGGATGTGCATCAGCGTCGACTTGCCCGAGCCGGACGGTCCCATGATGGCGCTGAAGCGGCCGCGCTCGAAGCCGACGGTCACGCCGGCCAGCGCGTCCACGGCCGCGGCGCCCTTTCCGTAGCGGCGGCGGACGTCCACCGCGGTGACGATCGAATCCATGCCGCCCAGGGTGGCAGGCCGCGCGGTTGCAGTCAGTACGGATAACCCGCCATAGTCATCCGCATGGATCCAAAGACGATGTGGGGCTCGGGCAACTACGCGGCTGTGGCGGAGAGGATCTCTGACGCCGGTGAGCTGGTGGTGGAGCGGGCGGGCGTCGAGCCGGGCATGGACGTGCTCGACCTGGCCTGCGGAACGGGCAACGCCACGATTCCGGCGGCGCGGAAGGGCGCCCGCGTGACCGGTCTGGACTTCTCCCCAGACCTACTGGCGATCGCGCGCGAGCGCGCCGCCGACGCGACGGTCGAGGTCGAGTGGGTCGAGGGTGACGCCCAGGAGCTCCCCTTCCCGAACGCCAGCTTCGACCGCGTGATCTCGACGTTCGGGCACATGTTCGCGCCGGACCACCAGCGCACAGCCGCCGAGATGCGCCGCGTGTGCCGTCCGGGCGGTGCGATCGCCGTCGCCTGCTGGACGCCCGAGGGCTCAATCGGCCGGATGTTCCGCACGATCGCCGAGCTCGTGCCGCCCCCGCCCGGCGGAGGGCCGCCGATCCTATGGGGAACGGAGGCACACATCCGCGAGCTGCTCGGCGACGGTGACTTCGAGCGCCACGAGATCGAGTGGCACGACGAGTCGGTCGAGTCCTACGCCTGCTTCATGCTCGATAGCTTCGGGCCGCTGCTGAACGCGCGCGAGGCGCTGGCCGGACGCGAAAATGAGCTGGACGAGGCGTTCAGGGCCTTCCTTGACGCGGAGAACCTGAACGACGACGGCACGCTTCGCTTCCACGGCGAGTATCTGCTCGCCGTCGGAACTAGATAGCGGCGCGCTCCAGCACCTCGATCTCCTCGAGCGCCCGGCCGGCGCCCAGCACGACGCACGTGAGCGGGTCGTCCGCCAGCTCGACCGGCACCCCGGTCTCCAGCTCGAAGCGCTCGCGGAAGCCGCGCAGGAGCGCGCCGCCGCCCGCGAGCAGCATGCCGTGCCGGGTGAGGTCGGCGGCCAGCTCGGGGGGCGTGTTCTCAAGGGCGTCCTTCACCGAGTCCAGGATCTCCACCGCCAGCGGCTCCAGCGCGTCGCGCATCTCGGCGCTGGTTATGCGGGCCTCGCGGGGAAGGCCGCTCACCGGGTCGCGGCCGCGCACCTCGGTCATGGCCTCGGACCGGTCGGGCGCAACGCCTCCCACCTCCCGCTTGACCGCCTCGGA
>DASQER010000271.1:0-17156 GCA_035633575.1 Thermoleophilaceae bacterium | reverse complement strand
GTGACGCCGGAGGAACGGGAGCGCTTCCGTGCGCTGCTGGAGGCCGGCACGGTCGACGCGTTCCGAGAGCTTCACCCCGACGAGCCGGGCTTCACCTGGTGGGACTACCGCCAGGGCCACTTCCACCGCGGCCTCGGACTGAGGATCGACGCCTTCCTCGTCTCGCGCCCGCTGGCGGGCCGCCTGGTCGAGTGCGGGATCGACCGCAACTTCCGCAAGGGCCCGAAGCCCTCCGACCACGCGCCGCTGCTCCTGGAGCTGCGCGAGGGAGTGTCTGCGCTGGCCTAGGTGAGGCTCGTCGCGTCTGTATCGCTATGCGATCGGATCTCGCCGAACCGCCCTTCACAACTCACCTCACCCCCTGCGCGAGAGCGGGCTATCGACGTTGGCGCGGATATATGGAGCCCGGCGGACCACACCCCGTCCGCGACGGGGTGAAAGGCGGATTGTCTATGCCACCCCTTCGCCGCCGCGGGCCCTGGCGGAAGCCCAGCTTGCTCAGCAGACCCGGAAGCGAACCGTGCGGCTCAGCTTGTCCGGCCCGAAGGTCACCAGGACCTTCACCTCGTGCACTCCCGACCGCATCGCCTCGGCGTACACATAGAGCCGCGCGCGTCGGACATCGTCGCGAATCTTGAGTCTGCGGTCGAGCCGCATGACCATTCGGGCGGGAGCCGAGGCCGAGCTGACCACCCGCGCGCGCAGGCCGAAGGTGCGTCGCGCGCAGCCGCGCGGCAGGCCGGATATCGCAAGGCGCGGCCGCCCGGGGCCGCCGGTCACGGAGGTCCAGTCGGGGTTCGAGCCGTCCGCGACCCGGTGCGCGCCGCCGCCGTTCGCGTTGACAACCCAGATCTCACCCTCGGCCTCGGGCGCGCCGTCGGAATTGCGTCCCTTCTCCGGCCAGCGGAAGTAGGCGAGCTTCGTCCCATCGGGGGAGAACGAGGGATCGACCTCGTCGACCTCCGCAGTCGAGGTCAGCTGGCGAACGTCGCTGCCGTCGGCGTTCATCACATAGACGTCTGCCTCGCGGTTCGTCTGTTTCCCGGTGCAGTTGGGGAAGGGATTGCAGATGAAGGTGGTGGTGATGGTGCGGCGTGTGAAGGCGATCCGGCCGCCGTCGGGCGAGAAGCTCGCCTCCTCGTTGTCCTCAACGACGATGCTCTGCAGGCCGCGCTCCGTTCCATTCGGGAGGATCACGTGTGGATTGCCGCCGTCGGCGTCCATGAGCGATATCCCGTCGTAGCGGTCGAATGCGATCTGGCGGCCGTCGGGGGAATACGCCGGGTCGTATCCCTGGCCGTCGCTGAGCTTCCGCTTGCCCGTCCCATCGGCGCCGACCGAGAAGACGTCACCAAGGATTCCGTCCGGCACCTCCTCGTAGTCGACGTAGGCGACCGTCTGGTTGTCAGGCGCGAACGAGGGCGTGAACGCCTGGTGTTCGCGGGTGATCTGTCGCCGTGCGCCGCCCTTCGCGTTCATGACGCTTATCTGGTTGCCGAGCGTGATCGCGATCCGTTGGCCGTTCGGAGAGACCGAGGGGTCCCGGCCGTTGCCGAGGATGCATGTGAAGCTGCGTCCGTCGGGTGCCATCGAGGCGACTCCACAGAACGGCGATGTGAAGAAGATGCGGCCGTTCGCCCCCGTAGCCGCCGGGACGAGCCACAGCGAGAGCGCCAGGGCGAGGCCCGTCCCGAGCAGTCGCTGCTTCAGGTGCGGCCAGGCCTGCGGAAGCATGCGCGCCATCCCTCGATGCTAACCCAGCCTGGGCGGCCCCGCCAAGCCGGTGGGGTCAGGCGCTCAGGGTGAGCCGGCGCGGGCCCTGGCGGAAGCCCAGCTCGATCAGAAGGGCACCGGCCTCGGAGCCGACCACCGGCTCGCCGTCGAAGCGCTCCACGCCCAGCCGCGGCACGCGGCCGCGCCGCACCTCGTCGGCAAGCGCCTCCAGGGCGGGACGAAGCCACGCCCCCTCGGGCTCCTTCAGTGCGAGCACTCCCTTGCCGCCGCGCTCGACATACAGCACCGGCTCGGCGTCCAAGGTGACGACGTACGCCCCGGGCACCCGAGAGGGCCGGCGACCCGAGTCGTCGTCCTCGCGCTTGGGCCAGGGCAGTGTGGCGCCGTACGGGTTCGCCGGGTCCGTGGCCGCCAGCACCAGCGGTCCGGCCGGCTCGTCGGAGCGCAGGCCGCGCAGCCGCTCGATCGCGGTGGGCAGCGCGAACTGCGCGCCGCCGAGGCCCTCGACGAAGTAGCCGCGGCGGGCGGTGCCGAGCGTCTCGAGGTTCGCGAGCTCCGAGTAGAGCGCCGCGAAGCCGCCCGGCACGCCCTCGGCCAGCACAGCCTCGCGGGTCACGATCCCGTGGCGTTCGAGCAGCAGCTCGGAGATCGCGCGCATGCGCGGCCCGTGCGCGGGAGCGCCGGCGAACAGCGGCGCGGTGAGCGACCAGCGTCCCTGGACCTGCGGCGCGCCCGGCCTGCGCCGGCGCGCGAAGCGGCGCCCGGCCTGGCGATCGCCCTTCGCGAGCGACAGCCGCGGCGCACGCAGGGGGGCGAACGCGTCGTTCGTGACCTCCCCCGCCCAGGCGAGGTCCCAGAGCGCCTCCTGCAGCTCGACCGGCTCGGTCTCGGAGAGGTCCGCGAGCAGGTCCGTCCAGAAGGCCGCGCCGCGCTCGAGACGCTCGCGGATCGCTTCGTGGAGCGGGCCGGCGGGCCGCTCCCCCTTGAACGGCGGCTGGCCGAGCCAGCGGGCGTCCTCGCGGAAGATGAGCGCGACCCGGCCCGAGTTGCGTCCCACCGCGCCGGCGCCGACCCAGACGAGCTCGCCGCTCGCGCAGAGCTGGTCCATCCAGGCCGGCGAGTAGGCGCCCACGCGCCGTGGCAGCACGTCGCGCTCCCAGACCTCGGGCGCCAGGGCCAGGCCCTGGAGCGGCACGAGCATCTCGCGCAGACGGTCGACTCCGGCCCCGCCGGGCGGCGCCCCGTCCACGCCCTGCCACTCCGGCAGGAAGCGCGCCAGCGCTCGTTGCTCGGCCGGCTCGACCTCCTTGCGCAGGGTGGCCAGCGACGCGCGCCGCAGCCGGCGCAGCACGTCGGGATCGCACCACTCGCGCTCGCTGCCGCCGGGGCGCAGCTCACCTCGGATGAGGTTGCCCGCGCGCTCGAGCTCGCGCAGCACCGGCCCGAAGTCGAGCCCGTAGCGATCCGAGACGTCGCGGGTCGTGAACGGGCCGTGCGTGCGGGCGTAGCGGCGGGCCAGCCGCGGCAGCGGCTCGCCGACCTCCTCGAGGAACACCGCGGGCAGCCCGCCGGGGGGCACGGCGCCGAGGGCGTCGCGGTAGAGGCCTGCGTCGTCGGCACTGGTCCAGCGCTCTTCGCCGCCGATCCTCATCCTGACGGCGCGCCGGTCCTTCTCGAGCCCGCCCAGTATTCGGGCTGCGGCGACCGCGGGCAGGCAGCGGGCCTGCGCCTCGTCGGCCGTCAGGTCGCCCACGGCGCGCAGCACGTCGTGCAGCCCGTCGGAGTTCGCCGCACGCGTGCGCTCGCTCGTCCGCTGCAGGTCCGACTCGACCTCGGCAAGGGCGCCCGGGTCGATCAGCTCGCGCAGCTCCTCCTGTCCGAGCAGCTCGCGCAGCAGGTCGCGGTCGAGCGACAGCGCCGCGGCGCGGCGCTCGGCGTTGGGCGTGTCGCCCTCGTACATGTAGGTGGCGACGTAGTCGAACAGCAGCGACGAAGCGAAGGGGGAGGCGCGCTGCGTCTCCACCTCGACCAGCGACAGCTCGCGCGTGTGCAGGCCGCGCAGCAGCTGCTGCAGGCCCGGCAGGTCGAGCACGTCCTGCAGGCACTCGCGGTAGGTCTCGAGCACGATCGGGAACTGGCCGTAGCGCTTGGCCACCTCGAGCAGCGACTGCGCCTTCAGCCGCTGCTGCCAGAGCGGCGTGCGCTTCCCGGGATAGGCGCGCGGCAGCAGCAGCGCCCGCGCCGCGTTCTCGCGAAAGCGCGCTCCGAACAGAGCGGAGCTCGACAGCTCGCGCACCACCATGTCCTCGATCGCGTCCGGCTCGACCATCAGCAGCTCGGCCGAGGGCGGCTCGTCGGCGTCGGGCAGGTGGACGATGATCCCGTCGTCCGCCCAGATGGCGTCCGACTCGAGGCCGAACTCGTCGCGGATCCGCGCCGACAGCGCGAGCGCCCAGGCCGAGTGCACGCGTCCGCCGAACGGGGACAGGACGCACAGGCGCCAGTCGCCGATCTCGTCGCGGAAGCGCTCCACGACGATCGTGCGGTCGCTGGGCACTACGCGCGTGGCGTCGCGCTGCTCGCGCAGGAACGCCGACAGGTTGCGCGCGGCCCGCTCGTCCAGGTCGTACTCGGCCGCCAGCTTCTCCGGCTCCCAGTCCACGGCCTGGCGGGCGAAGGCTCCGATCGCGAGCCCCAGCTCCTTCGGGCGCCCGATGCTGTCCCCCCGCCAGAACGGCACCGCGCCGGGGGCGCCCGGCGCCGGCGTCACGATCACGCGGTCGCGCGTGATCTCCTCGATCCGCCACGTGGAGGCGCCGAGCAGGAAGGTCTGCCTGGGCCGCGCCTCGTAGACCATCTCCTCGTCGAGCTCGCCGACCCTGCGGCCGTCGGGCAGGTGCACGCCGTAGAGACCCCGGTCCGGGATCGTCCCGGCGTTCGTGACCGCGAGCTGGAGCGCGCCGCGGCGGGCGCGAATCGTGTCCTCGACGCGGTCCCACACGATGCGCGGGCGCAGCTCGGCGAACTCCTCGGAGGGATAGCGGCCATCGAGCATGTCGAGCACGCTGTCAAGCAGCTCCCGCGACAGCTCGGCGAACGGGTAGGCGCGCCGGACCGTCTCGTGGAGCGCGGGCACCTTCAGCTCGCCGCCGGTCGCGGTCATGGCGACGATCTGCTGCGCCAGCACGTCGAGCGGGTTGCGCGGAACGACCGTGGGCTCGATCGCGCCGTCGCGCATGCGCTTGGCCACCACGGCGCACTCGAGCAGGTCGGCCCGGAACTTCGGGAAGATGCGCCCGCGCGAGACGTCGCCGACGTTGTGCCCGGCACGGCCGATGCGCTGGAGCCCCGCGGTCACGGACTTGGGCGACTCGACCTGGATCACGAGGTCCACCGCGCCCATGTCGATGCCGAGCTCGAGCGACGAGGTGGCCACCAGGCAGGGCAGCTCTCCCGACTTGAGCAGGTCCTCGACGACGAGCCGCTCCTCGCGCGCCAGCGATCCGTGGTGCGCGCGGGCGATGTAGACCGGTTCCTCGGAGCCTTCGCTCGCGAGCTCATTGAGGCGCACGGCGAGGCGCTCGGCGCCACGGCGGTTGTTCACGAAGATGATCGTCGAGCGGTGTTCCCTGACGAGGCGCAGGAGCTCCGGGTAGATGGCCGGCCAGATCGAGCGCTGGGTGGCCTCGCCGCCGGACAGGTGGCCAAGTTCGGACGGACCCGCGTCCGGCTCGCGCATGCTCTCCACCGGCACGTGGATCTTCAGGTCGAGCGGCTTGCGCACGCCGGTGTCGATGACCGTGCAGTCCCGGCCCGCGCCCACCAGGAAGCGCCCGACCTCCTCGAGCGGCCGCTGGGTGGCGGACAGGCCGATCCGCTGGAGCGGCCCGCCGGCCAGCTCCTCGAGCCGCTCCAGCGTCAGCGCCAGGTGGGAGCCCCGCTTGGTGCGGGCCACGGCGTGGATCTCGTCGACGATCACGGCCTCCACGTCCACGAGGAACTCGCGCGCCTTCGAGGTGAGCATCAGGTAGAGCGACTCGGGCGTCGTGATCAGCACGTCCGGCGGCGTGCGCAGCATCGCCCGTCGCTCCTTCTGCGGAGTGTCGCCGGTGCGGATGGCCACGGACACGTCGCCGCCGATTCCCTTCAGCGGCGCACGCAGGTTCTTCTCGACGTCGTACGAGAGCGCCTTCAGAGGCGAGACGTAGACCAGCCGGGTGCGGCGCTCGTCGGGATTCGACGGCGTGGCCACCAGGCGATCGAGCGCCCACAGGAACGCGGCAAGCGTCTTCCCCGAGCCCGTCGGAGCGGAGACCAGAACGTTCTCGCCGGCCGCGATCGCGGGCCAGGACTGGGCCTGCGCCTCCGTGGGCCGCTCGAACGAGCGCGTGAACCAGTCACGTACCTGGGGGGTGAACGATGCGAGCGGGTCCGCAGCCATGCGACCCACGAGCGTATCGCGTGGGTAGGCTCTTTCCGTGCTCCGCCACCGCCGAATCTCCGCTTTTGTCGCTGCCACCGCGCTCGCCGTGCCGCTCGCGGCCTGCGGCGAGGACGACGTCAAGGATCAGATCGACCAGTCGCGCAAGGACGTGCGCCAGACGGCCAAGGACCTCGAGCGCAAGCTCGACACCGGGAGCGGGGACGCCAAGCTCGAGGCGCGCCGCCTACAGCGGAAGATCGAGCGGGAGCTCAAGCAGCACGACTAGCCCGTGCGCGGCACCGAGTGCTCCGCCACGACGCGGTGGAGGTGCACGCCGGCGGCCAGGCCGGCGGCGGCCAGGACGGCGAGGGCCGCCGTCTCGGCGCCGCCCAAGAGCGCGCACGGGACGACCGCCGCCACCGCCGGGAGCACCGCTCGGCGGCGGCCGGCTGCGAGGCCGGCGAAGGCGGAAAGCAGGAGCAGGAGCAGTACGGCTACGGCCATGGTTCCCTCCTAGAGTCCGTCGGGGTGGCGCCCGCGGAAGCGGTGCGCGGAGCGCATCTGCTCGCTCCAGCGCGTGCCGGTCCGCCTGCGGGCGCTCGTGTCGAAGCGAAGTCCAGCGACGATCAGGTAGGCGTGCCCGGCGTTCGCGCGCACGGTCACCCAGGTACCGCGCCCGCGCCCGCCCCAGCTCATGAAGCCGCTCGAGTCGAGCGCCTCGTCGAGCAGGCCGGCGGCGTGCAGCACGTAGCTCACCGAGCCCGAGCAGTCGTAGCCCGTGTCGCTCCAGCGCCCGTGCCCGCCGCCGTACTTGTAGGGCTTCGTCGCGATCTCGTTGCCCGCCTCGACGATCGCCCTGACGTCGTCCGGAGCGGATGCGGGAGCAACCGCGAGGCCGTCGCCGCCGATGTACGCGCTCTCCGTTGCCTGCTCCTCGGGGTCTGCCGCTGTGCTCGCGCGGGCCCGCACGATGCGCTGTTCGCCTCGCGAGGCACGCCCATTCGCGCGGCGCTCCTCGTCCACCTCGAAGCCGAGCACGCTGCGCCGGGTGGCCGGGCCGAACTCTCCGTCGGCCGACGTGTCGTAACCGGCGGCGTCCAGGTAGCGCTGAAGCGCGCGCACGTCCGAGCCGCTCGACCCCTGCGCCAGGGTGCGCGTGGCATAGCCGGCGCCGAGGGCGTCGGCGCTCGCGGTCAGGCTCAGCGCGGCGGCAACCACTACCAGCGTGCGTCGCATGCGTAGGTGCTTCCTCTCTTCTCAGCGCCTACGGGGTTAGCTGTCGGGCTCGCGCCAGAAGAGCGGCGCTACGCGAGTGGGCCTCGCGATTCGCCCCGTACTGCCTGTGGGTCCCCCGTTCCCCGGCCGCCAGGCGGACGGGAATTCGGCTATGGGTTCCGGCTGCGGGGCACCATAACACCCTCGTCGGCGAGCCGGCGAGCGCGGGCGAACACCGCGTCCAGCATGGGCTCGGTGAGCTTTCCGGTGAAGGTGTTCTGCTGGCTCGGGTGGTAGGAGCCGAGCAGCACCGGGCCGGCCTCGGGCCGGTGCTCCGCCAGGTGGCCGAAGCGCGGGCGCGGCCTGATGCCGAGCAGGAGGCATGCCGCGTCCCAGGCGAACTTGCCCAGGCACACGATCACGGCGGGCCGGATCAGTCGCAGCTCCTCGGCCGCGTACGGCAGGCAGTTGTCGCGCTCCTGCGGCAGCGGCTTGTTCGCGGGCGGGGCGCAGCGCACAGCCGCCGCGATCCATGCGCCCCGGAGCGTCAGGCCGTCCTCCCGGTGACGCGAGTCGGGCTGGTTGGCGAAGCCCGTCCGGTACAGCGACGCGAACAGCCAGTCCCCCGAGCGGTCGCCCGTGAAGACGCGGCCCGTGCGGTTGCCGCCGTGGGCGGCGGGCGCCAGGCCGAAGACGTACACCTCGGCATCGGGATCGCCGAAGCCCGGCACGGGGCGGCCCCAGTAGTCCTCGCCGGCGAAGGCGGCTCGCTTCTCGCGCGCCACCTTCTCCCGCCACTGCACCAGTCGCGGACAGCGGCGGCAGCCGACGATGCGCCGCTCTAGCTCTTCAAGCGCTTGCCGGTGGTGAAGAGGTGCTGAGCCCACGCGTAGGCCGGAACGGCGAGCGCCGCGACCACCCCGAGCGAGAGCCAGACCGAGACGTCGCTCTCGCCGAGGAACCCGAAGCGCACGGCGTTCACCAGGTAGAAGATGGGGTTGAAGTGCGAGAGCTCCTCCCACGGCGAGGGGAGGACGTGCACCGAGTAGAAGACGCCGCCCACGAACGTCAGCGGCAGGATCACGATGTTCTGGATGAAGCTCGTGTGGTCCCAGGTCTCTGCGTAGATGCCGACCACGAGCCCGAGCGACGCGAACAGCAGCAGCCCGAGCGCCATCGCCAGCGCGAGCTCGAAGGGCCGCTCGATCGGCACGTTCACGATCAGGATCGCGAGCACCAGCAGCGAGATGCCGATTGCGAGCGCCCGCACGATGCCCCCGATCGTGTAGCCGAACGTCATCTGCCACGGCTTCATGGGCGCCGACAGGACGTCGTTGATGTAGCGGTCGAAGCGCGCCTGGAAGATCGTCGAGGCGTTGTTGGCGAAGGCCGCCTGAACCATTCCCATGGTGATCAGCCCGGGCACGATGAACACCTCGTAGTCCACGTTGCCCACCTGCTTGATGCGCCCGCCGAGCGAGAGGCCGAACACGAGGATGAAGAGCATCGAGGAGACGACCGGCGCGAGCACCGTCTGGGTCCACAGCTTCGACACGCGCAGGGTCTCGCGCTTGCAGAGCCAGACGAGCCCGGTCACGACGCCATCGCCTTCACGTAGACGTCCTCGAGCCGGTTCACGCCGAAGTGCTCGCGCAGCCCGTCGGCCGTGTCGCGCGCGATCAGGTGCCCGCCGCGGATCAGCGCGATCTCCTCGCAGAGCAGCTCCGCCTCGTCCAGGTAGTGCGTGGTCAGGAGGATCGTGGTGCCCTCGGCATGCAGGCGGCGGATGTAGTTCCACAGCTCCTGGCGCAGCTCGAAGTCGACCCCCGCGGTCGGCTCGTCGAGGATCACCAGGCGCGGCCGGTGCATCAGTGCGCGCGCGAGCAGCAGGCGACGGCGCTGGCCCCCGGAGAGCTTCGGGGCGCGAACGTCGCGCTTCGAGGTGAGGCCGAACGCCTGGATCATCTCCTCCGCGCGCTCCTCGATCTCGTCCTTGTGCATGCCGAAGTAGCCGCCGTGGTACTCGAGCGTCTCGCGCACGGTGAGGAAGCGGTCGAGGTTGATGTCCTGCTCGGCGAGGCCGACCCAGGAGCGCGCCTCCAGAGTGCCGTGCGGCTTGCCGAAGATGAGGACCTCGCCCTCCGTCACGCGCAGGAGGTTGCAGACCGCGCTGATCAGCGTGGTCTTGCCGGCGCCATTGGGGCCGAGCAGGCCGAAGAAGGCGCCCGAGTGGATCTCAAGGTTGAAGTCCTCGAGTGCCAGGGTGCCGTCGTCGTAGCGCTTGGTCAGGCCGCGCAGCTCGAGTGCGGGCGGGTCGTCGCGGAACACCCGGTCGAGACTATCGACGGCCCGCCGGCAGGCCGTTCAGCCGAGCGCTCGGCCGTAATGGCGCTCGTAGTAGTCGCGGTACTCGCCCGAGCGGATCGGGCGCCACCAGTCCTCGTTGTCGCGGTACCAGCCGACCGTGCGGGCGAGCCCCTCGTCGAAGCGCACCTCGGCCTCCCAGCCGAGCTCGTCGCGCAGCTTCTGCGAGCTGAGCGAGTAGCGCCTGTCGTGGCCCGGCCGGTCGGTCACGTGCTCGATCAGCGACTCGTCGCGGCCGGTCAGCTCGAGGATCCGGCGCACCACCTCGATGTTCTCGCACTCGTCGGGGCCGCCCACGTTGTAGGCCTCGCCCGGACGGCCGCGCTCGAGCACCGTGTGGATGCCGCGGCAGAAGTCCTCCACGTAGAGCCAGTTGCGCACCTGGCGGCCGTCGCCGTACACGGGCAGCGGGTCGCCGTGCACGGCGTTCAGGATCGAGAGCGGGATCAGCTTCTCCGGGTACTGGCGCGGGCCGTAGTTGTTCGAGCCGCGGCAGATCACCGCCTCGGTCCCGTAGGTGTGGTGGTGGGCGGACACGAGCAGGTCGCCCGCCGCCTTGGTGGCGGAGTAGGGGGAGGAGGGGTCGAGCGGAGAGCTCTCGGTGAACGACCCCTCCGCGATCGACCCGTACACCTCGTCGGTGGACACCTGCAGGTAGCGCGGCACGCCGAGCTCGCGGACCGCGTCGAGCAGCACGCCGGTCCCGATCACGTGCGTGCGGGCGAACACGTCCTGGTCGGCGATCGAGCGGTCCACGTGCGACTCTGCGGCGAAGTTGACGACGGCGTCGACGCCGTCCGCTACCTGCATCACCAGGTCGCGGTCCTCGATGCCGCCCACCACCAGCTCCACGCCCTCCGGCACGTTCTCGCGCCTGCCCGCGTAGGTGAGCTTGTCGAGGACGACGACGTCGTGCTCGTCGCCGCATAGCCGCGCGTAGGTCGAGCCGATGAACCCGGCTCCGCCGGTCACGAGCAGCTTCACGCGCGCACGCCCAGGTAGGCGTCGAGTCCGTCCTGCCAGGCCGGCAGCGCCGGGCTGCCGCGCTCGCTCGCGAGCACCGAGTTCGCCGGCCGCCGCGCGGGTCGCGGGAACTCCTCCGTCGTGCACGGGCGCACGGCGCAGTCCACCCCCGCGCGCTCGAGGATCTCGCCCGCGAACTCGAACCAGGAGCACGATCCCGACCCGGCCACGTGGTGCACGCCGTAGTCGTCCGTGACGACGAGCTCGAGCAGCGCCTCCGCCAGGTGGCCCGTGAACGTGGGGCTGCCGACCTGGTCGTCCACCACGCGCAGCTCGTCGCGCTCGCTGCCGAGCGCCAGCATCGTCTCGACGAAGTTCCCGCTCCCGGCGCCGAAGAGCCACGAGGAGCGGACTATGAGGTGACGCGGGTTCGCCTCCGCCGTCGCCCGCTCGCCGGCCAGCTTCGAGCGCCCGTACTCCTGAAGCGGGCCGGTGGGGTCGGACTCCACGTAGGGCGAGGCCTTCCGCCCGTCGAAGACGTAGTCCGTGGACACGTAGAGCACGCGCTCGGCTGCCTCGGCGACGTTGCGCGCGCCCTCCGCGTTCACGGCCTGCGCCAGGCCGGGGTCGCTCTCGGCGCCGTCCACGTCGGTGTAGGCGGCACAGTTGACGACGGTGGCGCCGCGGAGCGCCTCGAGCACGGCTGCCCGGTCGGTCACGTCGAGCTCGGCGCGCGTGAGCGCCACGGCGTCGCCGCCGGCCGCGCGCACGACATCCAGGCCCAGCATGCCTCCGGCTCCCACGACGTGGATCCTCACGGCGGGAACTGTGACAGCCCTCAGGTTGGGGCTGGCCAGCCAGGGGGTTTGGAAGGTCGGAGGGCTCGCAGTGCCAGGGGCGGATCGCACGGCCAAGAGTGCTCGCGGAGGGGCTGTCGGAGAATGCCCGAGGCGGTTCCCGCGATCACGGAACTCGGAAGCGAAACACCTGGTCGGCCGTGCCGTCCAAGACGTAGAAGTCACCGGCCAGGCCCGCGGCGGCTACCCCTGAGGGCCCACTGAGGAAGCTCTGTCCTACGACTGCGCTCTGCACGCCCCCGGAATCGAGCACCGCGGCGAGGCGTTGCTGGTTGTCCGCGTAGATGAGGCGGCCGGCGCGGTCGACGTCCACACCGAACGGCCGGGGCAGCGCGATCTCCCCGAGCGTCATCCCCTCCGGGGAGAAGTGCAGGAGCTTGTTGGACCCTGCGTCGGCGACCCAGATGGTCCCGTCGGGCGCGATCGCCGGGCTGAACGGGTCGTTGAGGCCCCCGCCCGTGATCGTGGACTTCAACTCGCCGTTCGGGTCGAATGCCTGGATGCGGGCGTTGTCCCCGTCGACAACGTAGATCCGCCCGCCGTTGGCGGCCGTTGCGGCCACGCCCTGCGGTCCCTGGCTGGACGAGAACTGTCCGGGCCCGCTGCCCGCCGACCCGAAGGACCCGGTCATGTTCCCAGACCGGTCGACCTTGGCGATGCGGAAGTTGCCGCTGTCGGCGACGTAGATCGTCGAGTCATCTGGCGAGAACGCGACGTCCTTGGGTGCGCTCAGCGGCGGGGCGAAGGTCGCCAGCAGCGTCCCGGTCGCGCCGAACACCCTGATGTCGTTCCGGACCTTGTCCGGAACGACCAAGCGGCCGCCACCGTCGACCTGTCCGTCCACGACCTCCGTGAGCGTTCCGGTTCCGACCCGCTCGGCGATGTAGAAGTCCTCGGTCTTTTTGTGGAAGACGGTGGGCTCCTCGCCGTAGTAGCGGCGGTAGGCGCGCGTCTCGACGGTCGCCCGGTAATGGCCCGCCGGTACCGGCCCGTCGACGTTGGCGCGCCAGTCGAAGGCGTAGAGCCTGGGCTTCGTCAGGTAGGCCCCGTTGAGGGGAACTGACACCTCGCGCCAGTCCCCGGGCATGAACTCGTAGTCGATCCTGATGGCCACGCGGGCGCGGGCGGTGATCTCGAAGGCGAACCTCGTCTTCAGGCCGCTGACCCCGTCATTGGCCGACAGCGAGGCCACCTGCGGGTTCGCCGCACCCGGGATGAAGGTCTTCACCCTGCCGCTCGCCCTGCCGGCGCGGCATTTCTGCTTGCTGCGCAGCGACCCCTCGCCCGGGGCGGCGGTGCTCGGGACGTCGCCGACGTACCCGTAGAGCTCTCCCTCTACGCGGCTCTTGAAGCTGGGCCGCCTGCGCAGGAGCCGATACTTCTTGCCCGCCGCGTCGGTTAGCGTGAAGCGCACCTTCTTCTTGCAGATGCGCCGGGGGAGGAAGTTATAGGCGAGGACGTAGATCCGCTCGCCGCGGCTGAGCACCCCTTGGGGGGCAGAGGAGTGCGTCTTGAGGTTCGTCGTGCGGGCCTCTGCGACCGGGACGAGCGCAGCCAGGACGGCCAGGCCGACGGCAAGGGGGGCCCAGCGCATCAGCCGAACCCGATCGTGAATTCCCGGCGTACCGGAGCGGAGAAGCTGCCCGCCGAATCGCGGATGCGCAGCTCGATCCGGTAGCGGCCCGCCGGCAGCGGCTTGCCGCCCACGGTCGCATCGCGGTCGAGCGTGTTGGTTCCCGCCGGACGAGGCTCATCGAGCAGCAGCGGCGAGACCTCGAGCGGGTGCCCGGAGGTAAAGAGGAAGCTCAGCATGACCGTGGTGTGGCCCGCCTCGCTCGAGCGCCACGACATGGGGCTGGAGCGGCCCTGGCGCATGTCAGGCACGATGAGGTCGGTGACCTCGGGTGGAGCGTCACCCTCGGGGCCCGCGATCCTCAGCCCGCTGAGCCTGGACTGCTTGCGCGCCACTTGCACGCAGATCGACGTGAACGGGATCCGGAACTTGATCCGCTGGATCGCGATGAGGCTCGCCGTGCCGGGCGTCACGCTACCGCCCGGCACCCTCACTGTTCCCCCTATGTCCCAGAAGTTCTTCACGCTCTGGCTGCCGATGCCGAACGTGTTGGTGTGCAGCGGGCCGATCGACCCGAGGGAATGTTGCTTGCCGCCCTTGTCCTTGAGCCTGATGGCGACGCGGTTCTTGCAGTTGCTGATCGGCCCGAACCAGGAATGGCCGACAAGGCGGATTGGGTCCCCGGGTACGAACTCCTTCGTGCCACCCTGGATCTTCAGGGTCTCATAGGCGCCGTGCGCCGGCGGGACGGTGGCAAGCCCAATGACGAGAACCAGCAACGCTCCCGTCAGCCGGAAGGCGCGACCTACCCCAACTGGTTGTGGCGCGCCCAAGAAGCGAGCGTACGTCCCGAACTGGGTGAAGTCAACCTGGACCTCGCCCGGTTCCGTAGACACGTTGGTCTTTTGGAGAGCGAACATAGCTGAGTCGCGCGGCTCGCTGAGGTGCCCGTCGTGGCCGCGTGCGCAAGCGCGGGAGGCCACGCGGGTTGCTACCTCCGGATCAGGCGGCGATCGGGGCGCCGGCCGGGCCTCCGAGGCAGCGACGGGTCGCTCAGCTGCGCCCGCTCCGCCTATCTGCGGTCGCCGCGCTGGAGCACGAGCGCCCGGGTCCACAGGCGGGTGTGCTGTCCCTGGGCCACGCGGTCCTGGCGCGTCCAGCCGCCGAGGTAGTAGCCGGTGCGCGGGGTGATGTCCGCCTTGCCGACACCGGCCCGCAGCGGAGCGGCATGCGCGGCGGGTGCGGCCGCGAGGAGCACCAGTAGTCCAGCCAAGCGCCTCACGACGAATCTACTGCGGGTGACCGGGCTGGCGCGTAGGTTCCCGCCGCATGCTCGAGGTCCGCGACCTCACGAAGCGCTTCGGGACGACCGTGGCGGTCGACGGCCTCAGCTTCAAGGCCACGCCGGGCCGGGTGCTCGGCTTCCTCGGCCCCAACGGGGCGGGCAAGACGACCACGCTGCGGACGCTCCTCGGCCTCACCCTGCCGACGTCCGGGAGCGCCACGGTCGAGGGCCGCTCCTATCGCGAGCTGCAGGACCCGGTGACCGTCGTGGGAGCAGTGCTCGAGGGCCCGCAGTTCCACCCCGGCCGCAGCGGCCGCAACCATCTGCGCGTCATGGCCGCGGCCGCGGGGCTGCCCGCCGGACGCGTGGACGAGATGCTCAGGCTCGTGGAGCTGGACGGCGCGGGCGCCCGGCGTGTGAAGGGCTACTCGCTTGGGATGCGCCAGCGGCTCAGCCTCGCGGGAGCGCTGCTTGGCGATCCGCGCGCGCTCGTGCTCGACGAGCCCGCCAACGGGCTCGACCCGCAGGGAATCCGCTGGCTGCGCGACTTCCTGCGCCGGGAGGCCGGCGAGGGCCGCACCGTGCTGATCTCCAGCCACGTGCTCGCCGAGGTGGCGCAGACGGTCGACGAGGTCGTCGTGGTGACCCACGGACGGCTGGTGGCGCAGGGCTCTCTCAACGACCTCACGCACGGGGCCGAGTCTCCCGTCTGGGTTCGCAGCCCGGATGCCGAGCGGCTGCGGGCGGCCCTGGCGGCGAAGGACGGCGTCGAGGCCGAGCCCGGCGAGGTCCCAGGCTGGCTCGCGGTGCGCGGCGCCTCGCTCGAGACCGTGGGGACGACCGCCGCCGAGCAGGGCATCCCGGTGTTCGAGCTGTACAGGCCGCGACAGTCGCCCGAGAGCGTCTTCTTCGAGCTCACCTCTGGGGCGGAGGCCGCGCCGTGATCCGCCTGGTCGGGTCGGAGCTGCTCAAGCTGCGACCACCCGCACCTTCTGGGCGGTGGCCGGCTCCCTGTTCGGACTGTTGCTGCTGATCGTCGTTCTCTCGCTGGCCCTGAGCGACAACTTCCGCACCGAGGACGAAGCGCGCTCGCTGCTCTCCTCGGCCAGCCTCAGCGGGCTGCTGATGCTCATCCTCGGAGTGGTCGCCGGAGCCGGGGAGTACCGCCACGGCACCATCGCCTCAACGCTGCTGGTCACACCGGACCGGCTGCGGGCGGTGGCCGCCCAGACGCTCGCGGTCGCGGCCGCCGGCCTGGCCGTCGGGCTCGCGACCGCGGCCCTCGTAGCCGCGATCGGCGTGCCGTGGCTCTCCGCCAAGGACGCGCCGATGCTGTCGACGGGAGAGCTGCTCGGGATGTTCATCGGCTGCGCCCTCTACACGGCGCTTGCCGCCGCGCTCGGCGTCGCCCTGGGGGCGCTGATGCGCAACCAGGTGGCTGCCGTGGTGCTCGTGCTCGTCTTTCTGTTCGTGATCGACCCGGTGATCACGGCAGTCGCCGAGGGCTATGCCAAGTTCTCGCTCACCGGCCTGGGCACATCCATGAGTGGCGGCTCGGCCGAGGACGTGCAGGGCTCGGACCTGCTCCCGTTCGGCGTGGCGGCTCTGATCTGGGCGGCGTACACCGTGGCGCTGGCGGTCGCCGCCTCAGTGCTCACGACCCGCCGCGACATCTAGAGGATCTGCACGTCGGCGTTGTCGCCGACCACGAAGCGGTAGGCCTTTGGCAGCGCGGGGCCGCGCCCGATGGTCACGTTCTTGCCGATCAGGCTCGCCTCGATGCGGTACTCGAGCTCCGAGATCCTCGAGCCGGACATGACGATCGAGTGCTCGAGCTCGGCGTGCTCGATCGTGACGCCGTCGCCGATCGCGGTGTAGGGGCCGATGTAGGCGTCCACCAGCCGCGAGCCGGCGCCGATCACGGCCGGTCCGCGGACCGTCGTCCGCTCCAGGCGCGCGCCCTTCTCGATCACCACGCGGCCCTCCACCCGGCTGTCCACGAGCTCACCGTCGATGCGCTCGTCAAGGTCGTCGAGGATCAGCCGATTGGCCTCGAGCATGTCCTGGACCTGGCCCGTGTCCTTCCACCAGCCGTCCACGATGTGCGGGTCGACGCGCAGGCCGCGGTCCACGAGCGCCTGGATCGCGTCCGTGATCTCCAGCTCGTCGCGCCAGGAGGGCTCGATCGAGCGGGCGGCGTCGAAGATCGCGGACGTGAACATGTACACGCCGACCAGCGCGAGGTCGGTCTTCGGCTCCTTCGGCTTCTCGACGAGCCGCGCCACGCGATTGCCCCCGTCGAGCTCCGCCACGCCGTAGTTCTCCGGGTCCGGCACCGGCGTCAGCAGGATCAGCGCGTCGGGCTGCTCGCTGCGGAACGTCTCGACCAGCCTGACGATCCCGTCGCGCAGCAGGTTGTCCCCGAGGTACATGACGAACGGAGAGTCGCCCAGGTACTCCTCCGCCGTCAGGACGGCGTGCGCGAGCCCGCGCGGCGCGTCCTGCTCGATGTACTCGATCTCGACGCCGAACCGCGAGCCGTCGCCGGCCGCCTCGCGGATCTCGGCGCCGGTCTCCGGGGCGATGATGATCCCGACCTCGCGGATGCCGGCCTCGGCCATCGCCTCGATGCCGTAGAAGAGCACGGGCTTGTTGGCCACGGGCACGAGCTGCTTCGCGCTCGTGTGGGTGAGCGGCCTCAGGCGCGTGCCCTTGCCGCCGGAGAGGATCAGTCCCTTCATC
>DASQER010000270.1:0-1730 GCA_035633575.1 Thermoleophilaceae bacterium | reverse complement strand
GCCATCGACCGGCTTCCGGACGAGTTCCAGCGGCTGCTGGACGACACGCCGGTCGTCGTGTCGCAGCACGGCGCGGAGAACCGCGCCTACGGCCACTACTTCGGAGACACCGTCGCGCGCGACAGCTACCCGGACCGTATCGTCCTCTACCAGGACACCCTCGAGCGTGACTTCGGGCACGACCCGGAGCTGCTGCGCGCGCAGGTCGAGCGGACGCTCCGGCACGAGCTGGCCCACCACCTCGGCTGGCACGAGCGCGGCGTGCGCGACCTCGGCCTCTAGGCGGGAGCGGCTAGGGTCCGCCCATGGCCGTGGACCCGCGCAGTCTCGAGGAGACGCTCGTCACCGAGCGCGAGCACTGGCTCGACGGGCCGCCACACGAGCTGTTCAGGGAGATGCGCCGCGGCTGTCCGCTGCACTGGACCAGCCGCATCACCGAGTACCCCGACGAGGCCGGCTTCTGGTCCGTCACGACCGCGGACCACGTGCACGAGGTCAGCCGCGACTGGCAGACGTACTCCTCCGAGCTCGGCGGCGTGACCGCCCTCACGGACGCGATCTTCCCGCTCGAGCTCTCGCGGGCGATGTTCATCGGGATGGACCCGCCGAAGCACGACCGCCTGAAGGCGCTCTTCCAGCGCGGCTTCACGCCGAAGCGGATCGCGGAGCACGAGGACGAGATCCGCGCGATCGCGGTGCGCGTGCTCGACGGCCTCGAGGGCCGCGAGACCTGCGACCTCGTGACGGACGTGGCGCAGCCGGTGGTGTCGCGCGTGATCGGCAGCTTCATGGGCATCCCGCCCGAGGACGACGCCGTCTGGGCGCGCCTCATGAACACCACGCTCGGTGCGGGCGACCCCGACCTCAACCCCGAGGGCGTCCAGGCGGTCATGGAGCGCGACGTGCCCGAGATCTTCCAGCGCTGCGGGCGGCTGATCGCGGAGCGGCGCGAGCGGCCCACGGACGATCTCACGAGCGTGCTCGTGCACGCCGAGATCGACGGCCAGAAGCTCGAGGAGCACGAGATCGTGATGGGCTTCTTCCTGCTCGTCGCGGCCGGCAACGACAGCACGAAGGCGACCTACTCCAGCGGCATGCGCGCCCTGATGGAGCGCCCGGACCAGCGCCGGCTCCTGCTCGACGACCCAGCGCTGATCCCGAGCGCGGTCGAGGAGTCGCTGCGCATGTTCCCCGCCTTCGCGCACTTCCGCCGCACCGCCACGCGCGACACGGAGCTCGGCGGGCAGGCGATCCGCGAGGGCGACAAGGTGGTCATGTGGTACGTCTCGTCGAACCGCGACGAGACGCGCTACGAGGACCCCGACGTGTTCGACGTGACCCGCAACCCCGAGCACCAGGCCTTCGGGGCGGGCGGCCGGCACTTCTGCCTCGGCACCGCGCTGGCGCGGCTCGAACTGAAGGTCCTGTTCGAGGAGACGCTCCGGCGCTTCCCTGAGATCGAGCTCGCCGGCAAGCCCCTCTTCGCGGAGTCGCCCTTCCTCAACCAGCTCAAGACCCTGCCGGTACGTCTTCGTCCGTAAGAGGCCTTACCGGCGCTGTCTTGACACCGGGCGGGCGATGTGGTCGGGTGCGTGTAGGCAGGGCTCGAGAGGAGGAAGCATGGACTTCCGCAGGACGAATCGCCTCCCCGTCGGCACCGTTCTCGGTGCCGCCCTGGCTGTGTCAGCGACGTTCGCGGGCTCAGCGCTTGCCGCGACGTCGATCAAGCC
>DASQER010000269.1:0-7433 GCA_035633575.1 Thermoleophilaceae bacterium | reverse complement strand
CCATGCTCGAGCTCATGTACGGCTGCGGGTTGCGCGCCTCGGAGGCGACCGGGCTCGAGATCGGCGACATCGACATTCGGCGCGGCTTCGTGCGCCCGCACGGCAAGGGATCGAAGGAGCGCATCGTGCCGCTCGGCCGCGAGGCCGCCCGGGCGATCGAGCGTTACCTGCGCTCCGGCAGGGCGGAGCTGGTCCGCGGTGGGATCGAGCGCAAGCTGTTCGTCAACTTCCGCGGCGGCGGGCTCACCCGCCAGGGCCTCTACAAGATCATCCAGCGCCACGCGAAGGAGGTCGGGCTCGACGGCAAGATGAGCCCGCACACGCTTCGCCATACCTTCGCCACCCATCTGCTCTCCGGCGGCTGCGACCTGCGCTCGGTCCAGGAGATGCTGGGCCACGCCGACGTCTCGACCACCCAGCTCTACACGCACCTCTCGAGCGAGCGCCTGAAGGACGTGTACTTCAAGGCGCACCCGCGTGCTAGAACCGACGTGAGTGCCGGAGCTTCCTGAGGTAGAGACGATCAGGCGCCAGCTGGCGCCCGCGCTGGAGGGAAGGCGCCTCGAGCGCATCGAGGTCCTGGATCCGCGCTGGTCCGACCCCGCACCGCCGGAGGCGATCGCCGACGCCCTGGAGGGTCGCACGATCGAGAGGCTCGGGCGTCGCGGCAAGTACCTGATCATGTCCCTGGAGGACGACGTCCACCTGGTCATGCACCTCCGCATGACGGGCAACCTGCTGCTCACGAGCGAAGCGCCAAAGCACACCCGCGTGCGAATGACGCTGGACGACGGGCAGGAGCTTCTGTTCGTCGACGTCCGCCGCTTCGGAACCGGCGACGTGCTCCTCGGAAGCGACGCCCTCGCGGAGTACTTCGCGTCGCGCGTGGGGGTCGAGCCGCTCAGCCCCGACTTCACCGCGGAGGCGCTGCGCGAGCAGGCGCGCGGGCGCAGGCAGCCCGTCAAGGCCTTCCTGCTGAACCAGGAGCGGGTGGCCGGCGTGGGCAACATCTACGCGGACGAGGCTCTCTTCCGCGCGCGCATCCACCCGCTCAGGCCGGTGGGCACGCTGAGGCGCTCCCAGATCGAGGCGCTGCGCGACGCCGTGGTGGAGTCCCTGAACGCCGGAATCGACGCGAAGGGCGCGTCGATCGACGACTACCGCCACATCGACGGCGCGCGCGGCTCCTTCCAGGACCGCTTCCTGGTCCACCTGCGCAAGGGGAAGCCCTGCCCGCGCTGCGGCACCCCGATCGAGAAGATGAGAGCCGCCGGGCGCGGTACCTACATCTGTCCGCGCTGCCAGCGACGTTCAGGCCGCAAGTAGGTCCTGGAGGGTTCCCGCGCGGTCCGCCTCCAGCAGCTCCCTGAAGCCGCCGATCGAGCGCTCTCCCACCACTATCTGGGGGAAGGTCATCTGCCCGGTCAGGGCCACCAGGTCGGCCCGCCCGTCCGGATCCTTTGCGAGGTCCACCTCGCGGTACTGGACTCCGCGCGCCTGCAGCAGCGTCTTCGCCTGCCGGCAAAAGCCGCAGGGCTCGGTTGTGTACAGCACGACCCCGTTCTCGTCCGCCATTCCGATCAAAGTTTATGCACCGCAATGGCTGGCTCTTTCAAGACCGAGGCGATTGTCCTGCGCTCGATCCGCTACGGCGAGGCGGATCGCGTGCTGCACCTCTACACGGCCGACCGCGGCCGCGTCGGCGCCGTGGCCAAGGGGGTGCGGCGCCTGAAGTCGCGCCTGGGCGGCCGCCTCGAGCCGCTCAGCCGGGTGCGGCTCGTGCTGCACCAGGGCCGCGGCGAGCTCTGCACGATCAGCCAGGCCGACACGGTCCACGCGCACGCCGGCCTGCGCGAGCACCGGGAGGCGCTCGAGCGCGGCACGCAGGCCTGCGAGGCGGTGCTGCGGCTGCTCGACTCGACCGAGCCGAACCAGCCCGCCTACAACCTGCTCTGCAACGAGCTCGGGCTGCTTGACGCCTGCCCGGAGCGGGCCTGCCGCGCCCAGGCGCTCGCCTTCCGCCTGAAGCTGCTGCTGGCGGCGGGCTTCGCTCCCGAGCTCGCCTCCTGCGCCGCCTGCGGGGAGACCGAGCACCTGGGCGCCTTCTCGCCGAGCGCCGGGGGCGTCGTCTGCGCCGGCTGCGAGGCGGGCTCGTTCCCGCTCTGCGGCGAGGCCCACGGCTTCCTCGTGGAGGCGCTCGCCCGCCCGCTCTCCGAGACCCCGGAGGCGCCCGAGCGGGCGCTCTCGCAGGCGGATCGGGCGCTCGCCGAGACGATGGAGTACCACGCGCACGTCCGGTTGCGGCGAGTCGCCTGAGGGCAATACAGTCCCCGCCGTGGGAGAGAAGCTCGTCTACGACTTCGCGGAGGGCTCGCGCGACATGCGCGACCTCCTGGGGGGCAAGGGCGCCAACGTCGCCGAGATGACGCGCGTGCTCGGGGCGGAGCGCGTGCCGGCGGGATTCACGATCACGACCGAGGCCTGCGTCGCGTACATGGACGGCGGCGAGCTCCCCGACCAGGAGCTGGCGGACGCGCTCGCTCGGCTGGAGGAGCTGGTGGGCCTGCGGCTCGGAGAGCCGGACGACCCGCTGCTCGTCTCGGTGCGCAGCGGAGCGCGCGAGTCGATGCCCGGCATGCTCGACACGGTCCTGAACCTGGGCCTGAACGACGAGTCCGTCGAGGGCCTGGCCCGCAAGACCGGGAACGAGCGCTTCGCCTGGGACTCCTACAGGCGCTTCTGCCAGATGTTCGGGAAGGTGTGCCGCGGCATCCGGGGCGAGCGCTTCGAGGAGCTGATCAAGGATGCGAAGTCCGACGCGGGCGTGAAGGAGGACGTCGACCTCGACGTGGAGCACCTGAAGGCGCTCACGCGGCGCTTCAAGGATCTCTTCGAGGAGGAGACGGGCGAGGGGTTCCCGCAGGACCCTCAGGAGCAGCTGCGCCAGGCGATCCGGGCGGTGTTCGACTCGTGGACCGGGAAGCGCGCGGTCGAGTACAGGCGCATCAACCACATCCCGGACGACTGGGGCACGGCGGTGAACGTCCAGCAGATGGTCTTCGGCAACAAGGGCGAGCGCTCGTGCTCCGGGGTCGCCTTCTCACGCGACGAGATCACCGGAGAGCCCACGCCCTCGGGCGACTTCCTGCCGAACGCCCAGGGTGAGGACGTGGTGTCGGGCGTGCGCACCCCGCGCGACCTGCACGACATGAGGGAGTCGATACCCGAGGCGTACGACGACCTGATGGAGATCCTGCGCACGCTCGAGCAGCACTACGGCGACATGCAGGACACGGAGTTCACGGTGGAGGAGGGCAGCCTCTACATGCTCCAGACCCGCAACGCCAAGCGCCCCGCGCAGGCGGCCGTGAGGTTCGCGGTCGACGCCGTGGAGGAGGGGCTGCTCGACCACGCGCAGGCGATCGCGACGATCGACGCGGCGAGGCTCGACGCCCTGCTCCACCCCGGCTTCAAGCCGGACGCCGACTTCGCCGTGCTCGCCGAGGGCGTGGCGGCCTCGCCCGGCGCGGCCAAGGGGGAGATCGTGTTCACCGCCGACGCCGCGGTGCAGGCGGCGGAGGACGGGCGCGACGTGATCCTCGTGCGGCCCTTCACCGAGGCCGACGACGTGGCCGGCTTCCACGCCGCGAAGGGCATCCTCACCGCCGAGGGCGGCAAGGCGAGCCACGCGGCGCTCGTGGCGCGAGGCATGGGCAGGCCGTGCGTGTCCGGCGCCGCGGCTCTCGAGATCGACCTGCACGCCGGAACGGTGTCCGTGAACGGCACCACGCTCAGCGAGGGCGACGTGATCGCGATCGACGGCAGCGCCGGCCTCGTGACGGCCGACGACGTGCCGCTCGAGGTGCCCGAGGTGTCGGAGCACTTCGAGACCGTGCTGCGCTGGGCGGACGAGCTGCGCACGCTCGGCGTCCGCGCGAACGCGGACGCCCCGGAAGACGCCCGCCGCGCCCGCGAGTTCGGCGCCGAGGGGATCGGCCTCTGCCGCACCGAGCACATGTTCATGGCCGCGGACCGCCAGCCCAAGATGCGCGCGATGATCATGGCCGAGACCGAGGAGGAGCGGCGTGCCGCGCTCGACGAGCTGCTGCCGCACCAGCAGCAGGACTTCGAGGGGCTCTTCCGGGAGATGGAGGGCCTGCCGGTCACGATCCGGCTGCTCGACCCGCCGCTGAACGAGTTCATGCCCGGGGTCGAGGACGTGGCCCAGGACCTGGAGCGTGCGCGCATAGAGCAGACCGACAACCTGGGCGAGCTCGAGCACACGCTCGAGCGCATCCACTCGCTGGCGGAGACAAACCCGATGCTCGGCACCCGCGGCGTGCGCCTCGGCATTCTCCATCCCGAGATCTACGAGATGCAGACCCGCGCCATCTTCCGGGCGGCGCTCGCCATTCGGGAGCCGCCGCGGCTCGAGATCATGATCCCGCTGGTGGCTTACGAGCGCGAGATCGAGCTGATGCGCGGGCTGGTCGAGCGGGTGGCCGAGGAGGAGGGCGCCTCGGGCCTCGACTTCGCCGTCGGCACGATGATCGAGCTCCCGCGCGCCTGCTTCGTCGCCGACCGCATCGCCGCCCACGCGGACTTCTTCTCGTTCGGCACGAACGACCTCACGCAGACCGCCCTCGGCTTCTCGCGCGACGACGTGGAGGGCCGCTTCCTGAACCGCTACGTGGAGACGAAGATCGTCGACCGCAGCCCGTTCGAGACGATCGACAAGCTCGGCGTCGGCTGGCTCGTCCGGCTGGCGGCCTGGACCGGCCGCGAGGCCAGGCCCGACCTCAAGCTCGGCATCTGCGGCGAGCACGGCGGCGACCCGGAGTCGATCGCCTTCTTCCACCTGGCCGGCCTCGACTACGTGAGCTGCTCGCCATACCGCGTGCCGATCGCGCGGGTGGCAGCGGCGCAGGCGGCGCAAACGGCTGGGGAGGAGCAGTGAGGTCCGCGCCCGTAGTGAATGCCACGCGCCTGCTCTCACTCGTCGCCTCGGTGACCCTCGTCATGGCGGTCGCAGCCGCAGCCGCCTTCGGCCACGTGGAGCGCAGCTCCTACTGGCCGGACCCCGCGGCCGACAAGAGCGTGAAGCCGGCGGCGGGCGGCAAGGTCCCGAAGGCCCGCAGCCTCGCCTCGGCACTGCGCGCGAAGGCCCGTGGAGACACGCGCGTGGTCTGCCAGCGCGGCTCGCTGAGGAAGGCGATCCGCTCGATCGACGCGGCGCGGAGCAAGGGCTCCACGCTGCGCCCGTCGCAGGGGGCGAAGAAGCTCTCCGCGAAGCAGGCGCGCACCCTGAAGCGGCTCAACCGGGCCTTCGCCCGGCGCTGCAAGTTCCGGAGCATCCAGGCCGCGCTGAAGCGCTCGCGCAACAACGACCGCGTGGTGATCATGCCGGGCAGGTACGTCGAGCCGAAGTCGCGCGCGAAGCCCACCAATGACCCGAAGTGCGCCCAGTACGAGGAGACCTCGGATGACGGCGAGGGCGCCGCGACCTTCAAGTACCAGGTCAACTGCCCGAACGACCAGAACCTGATCTACCTCCAGGGGCGCGCGCTCACCAACAAGGCCGTCCCGTACCCGCCGCGCGAGAACCGCCGCGGGATCCCGGACGAGGGCCCCTGCATCCGCTGCAACATCCAGATCGAGGGCTCAGGCGCGAAGCCCGAGGACGTGGCTATCGACCTCGCGAAGGACACGAAGGCCAAGCTGCGCGGCCCGGCCGAGCCTCTGAAGGAGGTCGGCATCCGCGTGGATCGCGCCGACGGCACGGTGATCCGCAACCTCACCGCGGCCCATGCGGCCGAGCACGGCATCTACATCCACGAGACCGACGGCTACCTGATGTCGCGGGTGAAGTTCTTCTACAACAAGGAGTACGGCGGGCTGATGTTCGCCTCCGACCACGGCCTCACGACGGACTGCGAGGGCGTCGGGCACGGCGACTCCGCCATCTACCCGGGCGGCGCGCCGGACACGGCCGAGCAGACCACGGAGCCCAGGCGGCGGGTGAACAACACGATCACGCGCTGCGACATCCACCACAACACGCTCGGGTACTCGGGCACGATGGGGAACGGCACGCGAGTCGTGAACAACGACTTCTACGACAACAGCACCGCGATCACGACCGACTCGTTCTACGCGGGCGGCCACCCGGGCTATCCGCAGGACGGCGCCACGTTCGAGAACAACCGCATCTACTCGAACAACTTCAACAGCTTCGTGCCGGAGTCGGACGTGGAGCCGAAGGTGCCCGTGCCCGTGGGCGTGGGGATCTTCATCGCCGGCGGCAACGGCAACGAGATCCGCGGCAACCGGATCTGGGACAACTGGCGCCGCGGCACGATGCTCATCAACGTGCCCGACTCGCTCTCGGACGACAAGAAGACGACCACAAATTCGGTCTCCCACCGCAACCGCTACCACGACAATGTGATGGGCATCGCCCCGAACGGCGACAGGCTGCCGAACGGCGTGGACTTCTGGTGGGACGAGGCGCCGGCGCAGCAGGACAACTGCTGGTTCCAGAACGGGGACGTCACGACCGACCCGCCCGCACCGCTGACGCCCTCGGACTGCAAGAACACGAGCGCCGGCGTGACCTACGGCGCCAAGCTGAGCGGCGAGCTGCTTCCGTGCGCGGGCTCGATCGCGGGCGACACCTACGACGCCAGCTCCTGCCCGTGGTTCAGGACGCCCGAGAAGCCCGCGTCGTCCGGCGGCGGGGGCATGGGCCTGCCGGTGTCGGCCCGGGCGTCGGGAGCGCCGCAAATCGCGCTCCTGGCCGGCGACTGCCGCCTCGTGGGCTCGACGCTGTCGTGCAACGGGCTGCTCGACCGTCCCTAGGCGCCGCCGCGGCCGTCCTCGCGGTGGCGGCCGCGCTGGGCGGCTGCTCGGACGAGCCCGCCGCTCCGACGGGCCTGGCCGCGGCCAAGCTCCAGGCCGCGACGTGCGGGGGGTGGAACGAGGCCGCCCCGAAGGAGCGCCAGGTCGTGATCGACCGGCTCGAGAACGCCGTGGCCGGGCCGCGCGGCGACGGGAACACGCTCTCCGACGACGTCGCGTACACGACGCTCGACGCGCGCTGCAAGCCGGAGTTCGCCAAGGGCTTCCTGCTCTACGAGCTCTATATCCGCGCGGCGGCCTTCAGCTCGCTCGCCGAGTGAACTGACACAATCGATCGCCGATGGCCCAGCTCGCCCGAACTTCGTTCAGGGAGCGGATGGAGCGCCTCGAAGATGAGTCGCTCTCCCCGCTCGCGACTCGCTCCTATCCAGCCGTCCGCGAGGAACCCGAGCCCGACTCCGACCACCGCACGCCCTTCCAGCGCGACCGTGACCGGATCGTGCACTCCAAGGCCTTCCGGCGCCTGATGCACAAGACCCAGGTGTTCATCGACCCCGAGGGGGACCACTTCCGCA
>DASQER010000268.1:0-6304 GCA_035633575.1 Thermoleophilaceae bacterium | reverse complement strand
GGCGGCGCGGTCGGCTCCGGGCAGGATGCCGACGGTCGTTCCTCCTGCTTCCCGGGCGCCCCGGCAGGCCGCTTCCATGACGCCGCCGAGGCCACCGCAGACGACCACCGCCCCGCGCCGCGCGAGCTCGCGCCCGACCGACTCGGCCGCCTCGAGATCCCCGCCGTCCCCGGGGCCGACGACCGCTACGTGCCTCAGGGCGGGTCGGCCGGCGGCTGGTCGGTGACCGTGGGCGCGTCGTCGACTGGAGCGGCCGCGGGCCGCGTGCGCGGCTCCACCGAGAGCGCGATCCGAGCGGTCGAGAGCACGGCGCCGGCCACCATCAGCGCCGCTCCCGCCAGCGCCAGCCAGATGCCGGTGTCGAGATCGCGCTCCGTCGCGGCCGGCGGATGGTTCACCAGCTGGCTGAGCACGATCAGGAGCGCAAGCACGGACACCACCAGCGGCGTGCCCGGCCGCAGTGGCGTGCGCAGTACCCCGACCGCCGCCGCCAGCGTGGCGAGCGTGACGAGGGCGAGCACGAGCAGCAGCAGGTCGATGAACTCGAACACCGTGAACCCGGTGACCTGCTCGTACCAGTCCAGGAACAGGCTCACGATCAGGAGGACGGCGCCGATGGCAGCCACGAGCGGCCCCACCGGTATCTGGATCTCTCTGGGGCGAGCGCTCATCGCACCACGAAGTTCACGAGCTTGCCGGGCACCACCACCGTCTTCACGATCTGCCTCCCGTTCAGGCGAGCGGCGAGCTTATCGGACCCCCGGGCCAGCTCCTCCAGCTCCTCGCGCGTCGCGGTCGCCGGCGCGGGTAGGCGATCCACCAGCTTGCCGTTCACCTGCACCACGAGCTGGATCTCTTCGCGCTCGAGCAACGCCGGATCCGCCTGCGGCCAGGGCTCCTCCCACACGCGCCGGCCGGTCATCAGCTCGTAGACCTCGGCGCCCAGATGCGGGGCGAACGGAAAGATCAGCGAGCCCGCCGTGGCGACCGCGAAGCGCACGTCCCCGGGCGGCGCCGAGTCGCGCTGCCTGTAGATCTCGTTGGTCAGCTCCATCACCGCGGCGATCGCGGTGTTGAAGGCGAAGTTGGACTGCATGTCGCGCGTGACCTTGTCGATCGCCCAGTGCGCCTTGCGCAGCAGCTCTCCGCCGTCTCCGGCAGCGTCGCCGGCCGAGGTCCGCTCGGCCGTCTCGGCCGCCGCGGTCCAGAGGCGCGACAGGAAGCGGTGCACGCCCCCCACGCCGGCGTCCTGCCAGTCGGCGTCGTCCGACGGGGGCCCGATGAAGAGGATGTAGCAGCGGGCCGTGTCCGCGCCGAAGCGCTCGACGTACTCCTGCGGGGACGCCACGTTCCCCTTCGACTTGGACATCTTCGTCCCGTCGCGCGTGATCATCCCCTGGGTGAAGAGCCGCGCGAACGGCTCCTGGACGTCGAGCAGCTCCATGTCCGCGAGCGCCTTCACGAAGAAGCGCGCGTACATGAGGTGCAGGATCGCGTGCTCGACGCCGCCGATGTACTGGTCGACCGGCATCCACAGGTCGACGGCCTCGCGGCTCCACGGCGCCCCGTCGTTGTGCGGGTCGCAGTAGCGCAGGAAGTACCAGGACGAGTCGACGAAGGTGTCCATCGTGTCCGTCTCGCGCCGGGCCGCGCCGCCGCACTTCGGGCAGTCGGTGTTCACCCACTCCTCGGCCGTGGCGAGCGGCGACTTCCCCTTGGGCGAGAAGTCCTCGACGTCCGGCAGCTCAACGGGCAGCCGGTCGTCCGGGACCGGCACGAGGCCGTCGGTCTCGCAGTAGACCATCGGGATCGGGCAGCCCCAGTAGCGCTGCCGCGAGAGCAGCCAGTCGCGCAGGCGGTAGTTCACCGAGCGCTTGCCCGTGCCCTCGGACTCGAGCCAGTCGGCGATCTGCTCGTACGCCTCGCGGTTGTTCATGCCGTCGAAGCGGCCCGAGTTCACCATCGGCCCGTCGTCAGTGCACGGCAGGTCGCCGCACTCGATCACGCGCCGAATGCGCAGCTGAAAGGCCTGGGCAAACTCATGATCGCGTCCGTCGTGGGCCGGCACGCCCATCACCGCGCCGGTGCCGTACTCCATCAGCGCGTAGTCGGCCACGAACATCGGGATCTGCTCGCCAGTGGCGGGGTTCTTGACGGTCTGCCCGAGCGCCACGCCCGTCTTCTCCTTGTGCTCATCCCCGCGCTCCTCGATCGACTCGGTGAGGGAGCGGTTCACGTACTCGCGCACCTCGGGCGAGTCGTTCAGCCTGAGCACGTCGGGATGCTCCGGGGCGAGCACGAAGAAGGTCGCGCCGAAGAGCGTGTCCGGGCGGGTGGTGAACACGGGGTAGTCGATCCCCACCTCCTCGCATCGGAAGACGACCTCGGCGCCCTCCGAGCGGCCGATCCAGTTCTCCTGCATGGCCACTACGTGCGGCGGCCAGTCGATCGTCCGCATGCCCTCGAGCAGCCGGTCCGCGTAGTCGGTGATGCGGAAGAACCACTGCTCGAGCTGCTTCGCCTCGACCTCGCTGCCGCAGCGCTCACAGCGGCCCTCGATCACCTGCTCGTTGGCGAGCACGGTCTGGTCCTTGGGGCACCACTTGACCGCCGCCTCCTTGCGGTACGCGAGCCCCCGCTCGTACATGCGCAGGAAGATCCACTGGGTCCAGCGGTAGTACTCGGGCTGGTGCGTGCCGAACTCGCGCGTCCAGTCGATCGAGATGCCCCACTCGCGGAACTGGCGCTGGAACTCGCGGATGGCCTCCTCCGTCGACTCGCGCGGGTGGCGGCCCGTCTTGATCGCGTGGTTCTCGGCCGGCAGGCCGAATGCGTCGTAGCCCATCGGGTGCAGCACCCGCCGGCCGTTGCGGCGGGCGAAGTGCGCGACCGCGTCGCCCACCGAGTACGTCTTCAGGTGGCCGATGTGCGGCTCACCCGACGGGTAGGGGAGCATCGCGAGCACGTACGCCTTGGGGCGCTCGTCGGGGTCGTTCGAGACCTCCCAGGTGTGCTCGTCGGCCCAGACCCCCTGCCACTTGGGCTCGATCTGCTTCGGGTCGTAGCGCTGCACGGTCGCGCAAGGGTACCCAGGGGTGTGCGCCGCGATCGCCTCAGACCGCGACGAGGCGGGTGGCCGACGCCTTCCAGCTCGCGGTGACCCGCGTGCCGGCGCGCAACCCGAGCTGCTCCGCGGACATGCGGGTGATCTCGGCCGCGAGCGGCTGGGGTCCGGCGAGGCCGAGCCGGACCCGGTTGCCGACGGTCGTCACGGAGAGGATCTCCGCCGGCACGTGGTTCTGGGCCGAGCCGGGGTGCGTTGCCGTCCCGGCCGGCTCGATGGCGATCTCCCAGGGGTAGACGCTCACCGCGACAGGCCCCTCGCCGCGGTCCGTGCTCGTGACCTCCCCGCCGCCGTCCAGCTCCACGTGCGTGAGCCCGCTGGGGCCGCTGCGTGCCACGCCGGTGAGCACCACGGCGCCAGTGAAGTCGGCGACGAAGGCCGAGCGCGGGGCCGCGGCCAGCTCGGTGGGTGTGCCCTCCTGGATCACTCGCCCAGCGTCGATCACCCCGACGCGGTCGCCGAGCTGAGCCGCCTCGGCGAAGTCGTGGGTCACGAGCAGCGCGGGCGCCTCCACCTCGCGCAGCACCGAGGCGAGCTCGCGGGCCGCGCCCGCGCGGGTGCGCGCGTCGAGGGCCGAGAGCGGCTCGTCGAGCAGCAGCACGCCGGGCTCGCGCGCGAGGACACGAGCGAGCGCGACGCGCTGGCGCTCCCCGCCCGAGAGCGTGCGCGGCCGGGCGTCCGCCAGCCCGCGCATCCCGAAGCGCTCGAGCAGGCCGAGCGCGCGCTCGCGCCGCTCGCGGCGGGGGTATCCGCGTAGCGGATAGGCCACGTTCTGCCAGGCCGTCAGGTGAGGGAAGAGCGCGTACTCCTGGAAGACGTAGCCGCAGCGGCGCCGCTCAGGCGGCACGTCGATCCCGCGCGCGGTGTCGAGCCAGGTGTCCCCGCCGGCCTCAACCAGCCCGCGCTCGGGGCACAGCAGCCCGGCCGCCACCCGCAGCACGCTCGTCTTGCCCGCGCCCGACGGGCCGGCCAGGGCCAGGCACTCGCCGGGGCGCACCGCGAGCGCGACGTCGAGCGCGAGCGCGCCCAGCCGCGTCTGCGCCTCAACGCGCAGCAACGCCGAGCGCCTCGCTCCCCTGCACGAGCTTGACCGACAGCAGGATCGCGGCGGAGACCGCCACCAGGATCGCGGACAGGGCCAGCGCGGAGTCGAAGTTCGTGGAGAAGCGGTCGTAGATCGCGAGCGGGACGGTCTGGGTGATGCCCTGGAACGAGCCGGCGAACATGAGCGTGGCGCCGAACTCCCCCAGCGCCCGGCCGAGCGCCAGCGCGGTCCCGGCGGCGAGGCCGGGCATGGCCGCTGGGATCATCACGCGCGCGAACCCGCGCGCCTCGGAGGCCCCGAGCGTGCGCGAGGCGTCGAGCAGCGTGCGGTCCACCGCGGCGAACGCGGCCATCGCCTGCCGGACGTAGAAGGGCGATGCGACGAACGTGAGGGCCACCACCACGCCCGCCGTCTGCAGGGCGAGCTCGATCCCCGCGGCCTCGACCGCCCCGCCCAGGATCCCCGAGGGTCCCACCGCCGCGAGCAGCGCGATCCCGGCCACCGCCGGCGGCAGCACGAGCGGCAGCTCCACGAGCGTCACGACCAGCGCCTTGCCGCGGAACGAGCGCGTGGCGAGCAGGTAGGCCGCCGGCGTGCCGACGATCAGGATGATCGCGAGCGCGATCGTCGTCGTGCGCAGGCTCAGCCAGAGCGCGTCCAGCGCGCCGGGCTCGCCCAGGCTGTCGATCAGGTCGCCCGGGCTCGAGTCGACGAAGATCGCGACCACCGGCAGCGTGAGGAAGGTGAGCGCAGCGGCGAGCGCCAGCGCCAGGGCGGCGGGGAACCAGCGCACCTAGGGTCGCGCTCCGAAGCCCGCTTTCGACAGCGCGTCCGCGCAGCCGCCCTCCCTCAGGCCGTCGACGAACCGCCGCGCCTGATCGGGCTGCTTGGCGCCCTTCACGACTCCGGCCGCGTAGGTCACGGCCGGCTCGAGCTCCGCGGGCAGCTCGAGCGCCTCGAGCTTCCCTCCGGTCGCCTTCACGTCGGTCACGTAGACGAAGCCCGCGTCTGCCGCGCCCTGGATCAGCTTCCCGACGATCCCCTTCACGTCCGGCTCGTTCGAGCGCACGTTCGCCAGGATCGCCTCGGCCTCGCCCTTCGGCAGCCGCGCGAGCAGCTCGCGCGTGTAGGAGCCGATCGGGACCGACTCGGAGCCGATCGCCAGCTTCACGCCCTCGCGGGCGAGGTCCCGGTGCGAGCCGATCTCGGAGCCGCTCGGCACGGCGATCACCAGCTCGTTGGTGGCGAAGTCCACCGGTGCCTCCAGCAGGCCCGCGTCGTGGAGCTCAGCGGGCAGCCGCGTGTTGGCGGCGGCGTACACGTCGGGCTTCACGCCCTGCCGGATCTGCGCGGCCAGCTCGTCCGAGCCGGCGAAGGAGAGCCGCACGTCGGCTCCCTCGAAGTCGCGGCCGCACGCGTTCAGGGCCTGCTGCATGGAGGACGCCGCGGAGACGACGAGCCGGGACTCCTCCGCGCCTCCGCATCCCGTGAGCAGCAGCGCAAGGAGAGCGACGCGCCTCACCCGCGCTCCACCATCACGGAGGTGGCCTTCACGGCCGCGGTGGCCGGGACACCGGGTGCGAGCCCGAGCTCCTCCACGGCGTCGCGCGTGACAGCCGCCGTGATCCTGTGGGGGCCGGCGTCTATCTCTACCAGGGCCATGACGCCGTCCACCTCCACGGAGCGCACGACCCCCGGAAAGCGGTTGCGGGCGGACAGCGAGTCGCCCGCGCGCTGCCGGGCGGGGCGGTTCGCCAGCCGCTCGATCTCGCGGCGCGGCACCCTGCGCCGGTTGGCGCCGTCCCGCTTCGTGCGCAGCTTGCCCGCTCGCTCCCAGCGGCGCAGCGTGTCGACGCTCACCCCTATCGCGCGGGCGGCGTCGCCGAGAAGCAGGCCGTCATCCTTCGCCATTGCCTAAGCATTGCATAGGCAGGCGACACCAGGGGCCGACAGCGCGGAGAAGCGGGTCGCCCCCCTCGAGCTTTTCGTCGACCTCGTCTTCGTCTTCGCGCTGACGCAGGTCACACAGCTGATGTCGGAGGAGCCGACCTGGACGGGGCTCGGCCAGGGCATGCTCGTGCTTGCGACGCTCTGGTGGGCCTGGGGTGCCTACGCGTGGCTCACCAACTACATCG
>DASQER010000267.1:0-3081 GCA_035633575.1 Thermoleophilaceae bacterium | reverse complement strand
AGCTCGGCGGACGCCGTGAAGCCGAACGCCTGCTCGAGCGCCAGGACCCGAGCGTCGGCGTCACCGGCTTGGTCGACGCACTGGAGGCCGGGGTGTGAGCCGGCGAAAGCGGTCCCCCACGGGCGGCGCGCGGCAGAGCGCCATCGACGGCGAGCGCGAGCGCGAGCCGCGCGCTCCGCGCCTGGCGCTGGCCACGCAGCTCGCCATCCTCATCGCGATCTTCGCCGTGGCGACCGTGACCGCAGAACTGGCCGGGGCCGCCAACGTGGGCGTGGCCGTGGGTGTGGGCCAGGTGGCCTTCGCGATCGGCCTCGTCACTCTGATGATGCGCGCGTGAGCGGTTACGGCGCGAGTCGGTCCCAGCTCCTGTTCAGCGAAGTGGCATGAGCTAGGTAGTGTTCCGACGCCGTGGCCCTCGGCTCCTTCATCGGTGCGGGACGCTCGCTCGACGCCGCGGTCCAGCGCGTGCAGAGAGTCGAGGAGCTCGGCTACGAGTCGGTCTACGTGACCCACATAGCCGCCCGCGACTCCGTGACGCTACTGACCGTCTACGCCGCGCACACCGAGCGGGTGCGCCTCGGCACCGGCGTGATCCCGATCTACGCGCGCACGCCGGCGAACATGGCGCAGTCGTTCGCCACGCTCGACGAGTTCTCGGGCGGACGCGCGGTCGCCGGCCTGGGCGTGTCCCACAGGCCGGTCGTGGAGAGCTGGTATGGCCAGTCGATCGACAAGCCGCTCGGCGAGACCCGCGAGTACGTCGGCATCCTGAGGGCGATCTTCCGCGGCGAGGACCCGCCGCAGGGCGAGAAGTTCCGCAGCGGCTTCCACTTCATGGGCTACGAGCCGCTGCGGGCCGACCTCCCGATCTACCTGGCCGGCCTCTCCCCCGGCATGCTGCGGCTGGCCGGCGAGATCGCGGACGGCGTGATCCTCTGGCTCTGCAACCCGCACTACATCCGCGACGTCGTCGTCCCCACCGTTCGCGAGGGCCGCGAGAAGGCCGGCAAGGACCTCGACGGCTTCGACATCGTGGCCGCGGTGCCGTCGGCGGTCACCGACGACCCCAAGGCCGCCCTGGACCAGCTGCGCGGGGAGCTGGTCACGTATTTCTCGCTGCCCTTCTACCGCGCGATGATCAAGCTGTCGGGCTTCGAGGACGCCATCGCCGGCTTCGACAGCGCCATGGAGGCGGGCGACCCGAAGGCCGCGGTCCAGGCCATCCCCGACTCCTTCCTCAGGCTGCTGGCCGCCATCGGCAGCCCCGAGGAGGCGATCGCCACGGTGCGCCACTACCGCGACTGCGGGACCACCTCGCCGTGCGTCGGAGGCATCTCCGGCACGGACTTCGACGCCAGCCTGGAAGCGCTAGCGCACAGCCTCGACTAGCCAGCGCCCGCCCTCGCGGCGCAGCTGGAGCTCGTCGGTCACGCGCGCCTGGCCCTCGGCGTCCGTGCGAACCCTGACCGTGGCGCGGTTCCCGTTCACCTCGATCGCGCGGATCTCGATGCTGGGGCGCTTCACGCCCTCCGCCGCCGAGCGCACGAACCGTGCGCAATCGTCGCCGCCGGCCCGCTGGCGGGCGCTTGCGGTGAAGAGCTCGTCGCAGATGGTGGCGAAGTCCCGTTCCGCCGTCGCACGCTCCAAACGGTCGACGGCGGCGGCGATGGCGGCGGGCGCTCCGGAGGCGGGCTTCGCCTCGTGATCGCCCCCAAGCGAGCAGCCCGAAGAGGCGAGCACGGCGATGGAGGCCATAATGGAGACATGGAGGGATCGGCGCAGGAGTCCGTGGGCACCCAGTCGAGCTGGCTTCGCTGCTACCGCTGCTGGTCGCAGAACCTGGAGGTTCAACTTCACTACGAGGGCATCTTGAAGGTCGACCCCGACACTGGCGAGGCCGTCGACCCGGTGGAGGAGGTCCAGGAGGCCGTGGTGCAGTGCCTCGACTGCCTGCACGACCAGCCGCACCTGGCGCTCACGTTCTACGACGAGGACGGCCGGCGCATCTCCCGGATCGAGCCCGTGGAGGACCGCTGGGAGCGGATGGTCACCGGCACGCCTTGGGTGGCCTCGTGCACCGTGACCGTGGACGCCGACCAGGTGGAGTCCTGCTCCGGGCCGGACGCGGCCGAGTCGCTCGCCTTCGCCGCCTTCGGCGACCACGGCACGCGCGAGTTCTTCACGCACGTCCGCTTCCACAAGCACGAGGACGACCGGATCGTGATCCACATGCTCGTGGAGCTCTACGCCCGCTCCTCCGACGAGGCGACCGACGTGATGGAGCAGGCCGCCCGCGGCCAGCTGACGATCACCTCGCTGGCGGAGGAGTCGAGGCCCCCGGCGTCGAGCGCGGGCGAGTCGCACTAGGCGCTTTCGGGCTCCGTCGCCGCGGCGGGACCCGCGTCTACCGCAGCGGCAAAGGGGGGTGTCGGCACTTACCGGTCATATAGACCGGAAACATCCGAAGGACCCCTTCAATGCTGTCGTTCCCGGCGCTACTCGGCCAGGCCGACCACGCCCTGGGCCGCCAGCGACTCGATCTCGGCCGCCGAGCGGCCGAGCTCGCCGAGCACCTCGGCGGTGTGCTGGCCGAGCAGCGGCGGTGGCGTCGGGTCGGGGCGCGTGGCGCCCCAGATCGGCGAGGCCACGAGATCGAGAGGGCCTGCCGTGGGATGCTCGACCGTCACCGTCGCCGGGCGGCCCGCCGCGGCCGCGGCGGCCAGCGCGTCGCTCACCGAGCGCACCTTGCCCGCGGGCACTCCGGCGGCGTCCAGGTCTGCCAGCCAGTCCTCCGCGGGGCGCTCCCGGAAGCGGACCTCCAGCAACGGGACGAGCTCGCCTCGGTGCTCAACCCGAGCCGCGTTGGTCGCAAAGCGCTCGTCGGAACTGAGCTCCTCAAGCCCCATCGCGAAGCAGAGCGAGCGGAACAGCCCGTCGTTGGCGGCGGCCACGGCGATCCGGCCTGATGAGGTTTCGAAGTCCTGGTAAGGCACGATGTTCGCGTGCGCGTTTCCATGACGTTCGGGCTCTCGCCCCGTGACCAGCGCGTTCTGCGCCACGTTCACGAGGCCGGCGAGGCCG
>DASQER010000266.1:0-8768 GCA_035633575.1 Thermoleophilaceae bacterium | reverse complement strand
CGCGTCGAAGAAACCAACCTGGCCTGTCGTCGTCGAGAGCATGCTCGGAATGGTCCCGGGCAAGCCGGACGAGGCCGGGGGTTTTTCAGCGGTCTCCTAGAGCCTCGGCGCCGACTCGCGCAAGCGCCGGGCGGTGCCCGGCGCGCCGCGATGCCCTTCCCGGGACGCGGACGTCTGTTCGATCGGCATATGTCCGATGCGGCGGCCCCTCGGAGCGTCGATAACTGGTTCCAGACCGATCAAGGCAAACCCGTCGCGAGGCGGGGGCGCAAAGCCAGAGGCCTCCCGAAAGAGGAAGGCGGCTCAGCTGCCGGACGAACTCCAACCAGGAGGACACTCCAGCATGGCTGAGCTCACAATCGTCTTCAGGCTCCGGTTCGCAGTAGCCCTCGCCGCCGCGCTCTGCCTGATCCTCGTCTTCCAAGCTCGCGACGCCTGGGCGCAGCCCCGCGGCGAGTTCATCGTCCAGATGGCGGCCGGGTCGAGCCCCGCCGACGGGAAGCGGCTCGTGGAGCGCCTGGGTGGCCGGATCACCTCGCCGACGCTGAGCGTGATCAACGGGTTCGGGGCGAGCCTCAGCCCGGAGGACGCCGCGAGCCTTGCCGCGAACACCGCCGTCCACGCCGTCTCGCCCAACGGGAGCGCGAGCCCGACCGCGCTCCCCGCCGAGGACCCGGATCTGCCCGCCCCGGACGACACGACCCTGACGGCGGAGGAGGACGCCGACCTCAACGGCGGCGCGGATGTGGAGCCCGAGGGCCGCGATCTCGCCGGAGAAACGACCACGAGCGGTGGCTACCGCTGCCCGGCCGCGGATGCCACGACCAGGCCGTCGTGGCGCCTGTCCTTCTCTCGCCAGGACCGGGACCCCTCGGTGCTGAGCGCGCTCAGGCGGATCAACCAGCCGTTCCTGCGCGCCGCCCGCGTCGATCGCGCGTGGCTGCGAGCGACCGGCAGGGGCGTGGGGGTGGCCGTGATCGACACCGGTATCGCCGGCGATCACTCCGACTTCCAGCTGGCGGGCGGGCGCGGCTCGAGGGTGATCGCGTCGGCCGTGACGAACCCGTGCGCGAGCGACGCCAACGACCACTTCGGCCACGGCACGCACGTGGCCGGCCTCATCGCGGGCAACAGCCTGAACCGCACGTCCCGCCAGAAGCACCTTCGCGGGCGCTACATGGGCTCGGCACCGCGGGCGAACCTGATCTCGGTGAAGGTCTCGGACGACGACGGCGACACGACCGTCCTGGACGTGATCTACGGCATCCAGTTCGCGGTCGACCACAGGGCCCAGTTCGGAATCCGCGTGGTCAACCTCTCGCTGTCCTCGACGGTCGCGGAGTCCTATCTCACCGACCCGCTCGACGCCGCGGTCGAGAGTGCTTGGTTCAGCGGGCTCGTGGTGGTGGCCGCCGCCGGGAACGAGGGCACGAGCGACACCGCCGTCTCATACGCGCCGGCGAACGACCCCTTCGTCATCACGGCGGGCGCCCTGGACGACCGCGCCACCTGGACCGGCCGCGACGACGTGCTCGCGCCGTGGTCGAGCCGCGGGCTCACCCAGGACGGCATCCGCAAGCCGGACGTGCTCGCGCCCGGCACGCGCCTCGTGTCCGTGCTAGCGCCGGGCAGCGACTTCACGGACCTCTGCGCGGGCTGCGTCGTTGACGGCGAGTACTTCCGCGTCAGTGGCACGTCGATGTCCGCGGCCGTCGTCTCCGGCGTCGCCGCCCTGATGCTCGAGGAGAAGCCGGGCCGGACCCCGGACCAGGTCAAGGGCGCGATGCTCGCGACGCTCAACGAGATTCCGGGCGCCGGCGCGGCGGTCGACGCCGCCGCCGCGCTGAGCGGGAGCGGGCCGGCGAACGTCGGGCTGGTGCCGAACACGCTCATCGATCCCGCCACCGGCCTGATCGACTGGACGCGTGTGAGCTTCCGCCGGGCGAGCTTCCGGGACGCGAGCGGCTCGCCCCTCCAGGCCTCGTGGAGCCGCGCGAGCTTCCGCTGTGACTGTGGGCTCACCGCGAACGGCGAGGTCGAGCCCGACCGCGTGAGCTTCCGCAGGGTCAGCTTCCGGCGGACCATGGACTTTGACCGGTAGCCCGATGACGATCATGGGACGACGGCTGGGCCTCGAGTCGAAGATCTGGATCCTGAGCGGCGTCGTGGCCGTGGTCTCGGCGCTGGCGTACGTGACGCTGGTGGAGCCGCTCGGCACAGGGCCGTCCGTGCTCGACGTGCCGTGGTGGGTGGTGGCGGCCGGCTTCGCGGCGGCCGAGCGCTGGGTCGTCCACCTGCACTTCCGGCGCAGCACGCACTCGCTGTCGCTCGGCGAGCTGCCGCTCGTGGCGGGCCTGATGTTCCTGCCCGCGCCCGAGCTCGTGATCGCCGGCGTGGTGGGCTCGTCCCTCGCTCTTGCGTTCGACCGTGAGATCCCCGCGTTCAAGGCGTTCTTCAACCTCGCGCAGTTCACGCTCGGCACGTGTGTCGCGCTGTTCGTGATCGAGGGCCTGACGATCGTCCGCGACCCGCTCGACCCGATCGTCTGGCTGGCGGTGTTTGCGGCCGTGTCCGCTGCCACGCTCGTCGCGGACATCTGCGTGGGCGCGGCGGTCACGATCGCCGAGGGCAGGCTGGAGACGCAGCAGCGCATCGACATGCTGCTCACCAACTGGACCGTCGCCCTCAGCAACACCTGCCTGGCGCTCGCCGTGGCCGCCGTGGTCGCGGCTCGGCCCGAGGGCGGCCTCCTGCTCGTCCCGCCGACGGTGCTGCTGCTGGCGGCCTACCGCGCCTACCTGTCGGAGCGCCGTCGCAACGCCGAGCTCGAGTTCCTGTACGAGGCCACGCGCACGCTGTCGCGCTCCTCGGAGATCGTGCCCGAGCTGGAGGCGCTGCTCGCGCGAACCGCCGCCGCGTTCCGGGTCGGCGCCGTCGATCTGGTCCTGTTCTCGGCCGAGCCGAACCGGTCGGCTCGCTCCTCGCTCGCTCGCGACGGCAGCCGTCGCATGCTCGAGCCGATCGACGAGCCGCTGGCCGAGAGCCTGCGCTCGCTGGCCGCCGGCCTCACGGGGCCCGTCGAGACCGAGCGCATCCACGACCACGGCCAGCGTGAGTACTTCCGCTCCCGCGGGATGGAGAGCGGCGTCGTGGCCCCGCTCCACGGCGAGGCCGGCTGCGTCGGCCTGTTCTCGATCGCGGGTCGCGAGAGCGTGGACCGCAGCTTCTCCGACGAGGACCTGCGACTGCTCGAGACGCTCACCGGGAACGTGACCATCGCGCTTCAGTACGACCGCCTCGAGCAGGCCGTGCGCCAGCTCGAGTCGCTCCAGGACGAGCTCGAGCGCAAGGCGCTCTACGACTCGCTCACCCAGCTCGCCAACCGCTCGCTGTTCCACAACCGCCTCGAGCACGCCCTGCACAGCCGGCGCCAGGGCGTGTGCGTCCTGCTGCTGGACATCGACGAGTTCAAGGCGATCAACGACAGCCACGGCCACCACGCGGGCGACGAGCTGCTGCGCGCGGTGGGCGACCGCCTGCGCGCCTGCCTCCGCGAGGGCGACACCGCGGCGCGCCTCGGCGGCGACGAGTTCGCGCTGCTGCTCGACCGCGCCGGCGGCGAGGCGCATGCAGCCAGCGTCGCGAAGCGGCTGCTGAGCGACTTCGAGAGCCGCATCGAGGTGGCCGGCGAGCGCATTCGCGTGCACGTGAGCCTCGGCATCGCGGTCGGCTCGCCGGGCCAGGACAGCACGGACGAGCTGCTGCGCAAGGCCGACGTGGCGCTCTACGAGGCGAAGCGACGCGGCAAGAGCCAGTACCGCGTGTTCCACCCCTCGATGGGCGACGCCCTGCGCAAGCGCCGCACGCTCGCGTTCGAGCTCGAGCGGGCCGTCTCCGAGGAGGAGCTGACCGTGGTCTACCAGCCGGTGGTCTCGCTGGAGGACTGCCGCCCGGTCGCTCTCGAGGCGCTTGTGCGCTGGAACCACCCGGAGCGCGGGCTCGTGCCGCCCGGCGACTTCATCGCCTTCGCCGAGGAGACCGGTGCGGTCGTGGAGATCGGCGCCATCGTCCTCGAGCGCGTGGTGGAGCAGGCCGCCGAGCTCGGCATCCCGATCCACGCGAACGTGTGCGCCCCGGAGCTGATCGACCCTGGCTTCCTCGACCGGCTCGACGCGCTCGTGGAGCGCCACCAGGTGGCGCCCGAGCTGCTCATCTTCGAGCTGACCGAGCGGGCCTTCGTGGGCGACGACCCGGTGCCGGTGGCGGTGCTCGAGGCGCTGCACGACCGCGGTATGGGCGTTGCCGTCGACGACTTCGGCACGGGCTACTCGTCACTCGCGTACCTGTCCCGCCTGCCGGTCGACATGATCAAGATCCCCAAGCCGTTCGTTGACGAGGTCACCGGCTCGCGCGAGCATCACGCGCTCGCCCGCGCGGTGATCGAGCTCGGCGCCGCGCTGGACCTCAGTGTGGTCGCGGAGGGCATCGAGACGCCGGACCAGATCGCCGCGCTGCGAGCGTTCGGCTGCGAGCTCGGCCAGGGCTTCTACTACGGGATGCCCACCGAGCCGCGCCTCGCGCTGCGCCGGGTCGAGCTGCTCCGCGCGAACCCCGACCGCGCGGAGTTCCTGCGCGCGGTCTAGCGCAAGCGCTCGACGATCATGGCCTGGCCCTGGCCGCCGGCCACGCACATCGTCTCGAGTCCGATCGTCCTGTCGTCGGTCTCGAGGCCGTTCAGGAGGGTGGTCATGATGCGCGCGCCGGTCATGCCGAACGGGTGTCCCAGGGCGATCGCCCCGCCGTGCGGGTTCATCTTCTCCAGCGGGATGTCGCATTCGGCCATGATCGGGATCACCTGGGCGGCGAAGGCCTCGTTCAGCTCGACGGTGTCCACCTCGCCGATAGACATCCCGGCGCGCTCGAGCACCTTCTTGATCGCCCAGATCGGCGCGACGCCCATGTACTCGGGCTCGTTCGCGGCCGTGGCGGAGGCCACGATGCGGGCGCGCGGCCCGAGGCCCAGCTCCTTCGCCTTCGTATCCGACATGACGAGCACCGCGGCGGCGCCGTCGTTGAGCGGGCAGGAGTTGCCGGCGGTGACCTTGCCGTCCTCCTTGAACGCCGGGTCGAGCGAGGCCAGCTTCTCCAGCGTCGAGCTGGCGCGCGGCCCGTCGTCCTTGGCGACCTCCGTGCCGTCCGGGAGGGTGACCGGCACGATCTCGCGGTCGAAGTAGCCGCTCTCCTGCGACTGCACGGCCAGCTCCTGCGAGCGCTGCGCGTACTTGTCCATGTCGGCGCGGCTCACCTCGTAGCGCTCCGCCACGTTCTCCGCGGTCAGGCCCATCGAGATGTAGGCGTCCGGGTGGCCGTTGCTTCCCTGAAGCTTCTCGTTCTGGTCCTGCGGGCGCGCGCCCTCCACGGCCTCGTTGTAGCGCGAGACCCACTCCACGCCGGCCGCGATGTAGGCGTCGCCCTGGCCGGCCACGACGGCGTTCGAGGCCTGCCGGATCGACTCGAGGCTCGAGGCGCAGTAGCGCGAGACCGTGGCGCCGTTCGTCTCGAGCGGCAGCCGCTCGGAGAGCAGGGCGATGATGCGGCCCATGTTGAAGCCCTGGAGGCCCTGCGGGAGGCCGATTCCGCAGTAGACCTCCTCCACCAGCGCGGGATCGACGTCCGGGTTGCGCTCGAGCAGCGCGTCGACCACGAAGGCGCCCATCTCGTCCGGCCGCAGCTGAGCCAGCGAGCCCTTGAAGGCGCGGCCGATGGGCGTGCGGACGGCGTCGACGATCACTGCTTCCGGCATCTCGGTTCCTTCCTTAGGCGGCTTCTGCGGCAAACGAGCGGCTGAGAAGCCTACTTAGGCGGCATCCGCAGGGCGCCGTCGAGTCTGATCGTCTCGCCGTTCAGCATCGTGTTCTCGGCGATGTGGCAGGCGAGCTGCGCGTACTCCTCGGGGCGCCCGAGGCGGGGCGGGAACGGCACCTGGGCGCCCAGGGCCCGGCGCGCCTCCTCGGGCAGGCCGGCGAGCAGGGGCGTGTCGAACAGGCCCGGCGCGATGGTGCAGACGCGAATGCCGAGCCGGGCGAGGTCGCGCGCGGCCGGGAGCGTCAGGCCCACCACGCCGCCCTTCGACGCCGAGTAGGCCGCCTGCCCGATCTGGCCGTCGAAGGCGGCGACCGACGCGGTCATCACGACCACGCCGCGCTCGCCGCCTGCGTCCGGCTCGTTGGCTGCCATCGCCGCCGCGGCGAGCCGCAGCACGTTGAAGGTGCCGATCAGGTTCACGCGCACGACGGTCTCGAAGGGCTGCAGCGCCGCCGGCCCGTCCTTCTTCACGGTCCGCTCCGCCCAGCCGATCCCGGCGCAGGAGACGGCGAGCCGCAGCTCGCCGGCGCTCTCGACCGCCGCCCGCACCTGCGCCTCGTCGGTCACGTCGGCCTTGGCGAACGTCCCGCCGATCTCCCCGGCGAGCGCCGCGCCCCTCTCCTCGTTGAGGTCGGCGATCGCCACGCGCGCGCCGCGCGCGGCGAGCTCGCGGGCCGTCGCCTCTCCGAGCCCGGACGCCCCGCCCGCGACGAGGGCGCCGATTGCGTTCAGCTCCATTGGGGCCGGCAGGCTACCGCGGCGAGGCGAATGCCAGGCCGAAGAGGCAGCCGCCGTCGGTGAAGAAGTCGTCGAGCGCGAGCCCCGCTGCGTCCAGCTCGCCCGCCACCGCGTCCCGCGTGAACTTCGCGCTGATCTCGGTCCGTATCTCCTCGCCGTCGGCGAGCGTCAGCTCGAGATCGGCTCCGTGGATCCGGACCGCCTGGGCGCCGTTCGCGCGCAGGCGCATCTCGATCCACGAGTTGGCCTCGTCGAAGAAGGCCACGTGCTCGAAGGCCTCGGGGTCGAAGTCCGCTCCGAGGCCGGCGTTGATCACGCGCAGGACGTTGCGGTTGAACTCCGCCGTGACGCCCGCGCTGTCGTTGTAGGCGGCCTCCAGGACGCTGCGGTCCTTCACGAGATCGGTTCCGATCACGAGCCGGTCCGCCGGGCCCATCGCCCCGCGCAGGCGCTGCAGGAACGCGGCGCGCTCGTCCGGGTAGAGGTTGCCGATCGTTCCGCCGAGGAAGGCGAACAGGCGGCGGTCGCCGTCGGGGATGTGGCCGAGGTCGCGCCCGAAGTCGCCCACCACGCCGTGGACGCGCAGCCCCGGGTACGCCTCGACCAGCTCGGCTGCGGACGCCTGCACGACCGACTCGTCCACGTCGAAGGGCACGTAGCGCTCGAGCCTGCCCTGCCCGGCCATCGCGTCGAGCAGGGCGCGCGTCTTCGACGCCGTGCCGGAGCCGAGCTCCACCAGCTCCTCGGCGCCGCTTCGCTCGACGATCGCCGGGGCGTGGCGGTTGAGGATCTCGCGCTCGCAGCGGGTCGGGTAGTACTCCGGCAGGGACGTGATGCGGTCGAACAGCTCGGAGCCGCGCTGGTCGTAGAAGTACTTGGGCGGCAGCTCCTTTAGCGGGCGCGCGAGGCCTCTCCTCACGTCCTCGGCGAGGGTGTCGTGCACCTCGCAGCAGTCGATCCGGACCGCGGTGGCCATCACACGTCCATTCCGCAGCGGAAGCCCGAAAAGATCTGTCGGCGCTGCGGATGGTCCCAGTTGCGGAAGGTCACCCGCGCCACCCGGGCGCGCGTTGCCCACGAGGCCCCGCGCAGCACCTTCAGGCCGGAGCGGACGAAGACCTCGGAGTACTCGGGATAGGGAAACGGCTCGAAGCCCGGGTAGCCGTCGAACTCGCTGGCCGTCCACTCCCAGCAGTCGCCGAGGAACGGGCCGGCCGGCCCAGGGCCGAAGTCGAGCTGGTCGAGGTGGCCTCGGCCGGGGCCCGCGAGCGTCGCGGCCCGCTCCCACTCGAGCTCGGTGGGCAGCCGGACGTCGCGCCAGCGCGCGAAGGCGTCCGCCTCGAACCAGGAGACGTGCATCGCGGGGAGCTCCGGCTCGCGCTCGACCGTGCGGTCGAAGCGGCGCACGCCGCCGCCCGCGGTCCAGTAGAGCGGTCGCTCCCAGCCCTCACGCTTGCGGCACGCCCAACCCTCCGCGGGCCACAGCTCCCGCCGGCCGTACCCGCCGTCGGCCACGAACTCCTCGAAGGCGGCGTTCGTCACCGGGGCGCGGTCGATCCGGAACGCGTGCAGCTCCACCTCGTGCTGGGGGCGCTCGTTGTCGTAGGCGAAACCGTCGCCGGCGTCCCCGACCACGCCCCGCCCCGCCGCGACGACCACCGTCCCCGCCGCGGCCGGGTCCGGGGGAGGCGCGGGATGCTCCGGCTCGTACACGCCCGGCGCGGCGAGCTGGAGCGTCTGGAGCATCGTCTCGTTGTGCTGGTGCTCGTGCTGGACGAGCATCTCCGCGATGAACGGCGAGAGGCGGCCGAGCGCGGAGGCGGTGCGCTCGCGAACCGCGTCCATGTAGGCCACCGCCTCGGCGCGACACAGGTAGGGCAGCTCGCCGCGGTCGTTGCGCGGCGTCTCGGCCGCGTCGTAGACGCTGGCGAGCTCGGGGCGCAGCAGCTCGAGCCCTGCCTCGCGGCAGACCCAGAGGTCCTCGAAGGCCGCTATGTGCCCGAGGTCCCAGACCAGCGGGCTCATGAGCGGGTCGTGCACCCGTCTGAGGTCCGCGTCCGAGACGCTCTCCACCAGGCGCAGCGTGCGCTCGCGCGCCTCTTCGAGAAGCACCCCGACCCCTCCGAGGGGCGTTGTGTCGCGACTCTGGAGCGTGGCTACTCGCT
>DASQER010000265.1:0-7321 GCA_035633575.1 Thermoleophilaceae bacterium | reverse complement strand
CTCTACGGCGCAACGCCCTGTTGCCGCTCTGGGTGCCTCACACCGCCGGGAGGCGCATGTCTCACGCGGGCCGTCTGCGCGGCAAGCACCGAGGGCGCTCTCCCGGCGGTGGTCAGCTCTCTACGCCGGGCAGTCTGAGGGGGCGCCTGGCCCGCGGCCAGGCTCTCTCCCTCTCAACCTCCCAACAAGGGAACGAAACCTCTCCCTCACCCGAGAGGTTGCCCTATGAGCGCCGGCGCCACGTTCGCCGGCCGCCGCGCGCTCGCGCGAGGCGCGCGAGCGCTCCCCGCGCTCCCGCCGCGCATGCGCCGGCGCCTCCTGCTCTTGCTCGTGGCCTCCCTCGTGCTGGCCGCCGGCTACCAGTTCTGGCTGCGCGACTCGACGCTGGTTGCCGTCGAGGAGGTGACGGTGACCGGCCTCACGACGAAGGACGCCCCGCGCGTCAGGGCGGCGCTCGCCTCGGCCGCGCACACGATGACGACGCTGCACGTGGAGCAGGCCGAGCTCGTGCGCTCGATCGCGGCATACCCGGTGGTCCGCGCGCTGGAGGTGAGGGCCGACTTCCCGAACAAGCTCGAGATCCACGTGGTCGAGCACCGCCCGGCCGCGCTCGTGGGCGGGCTCCCGGTGGCCGGCGACGGCACCATCCTGCGCGGGCTGCCGGTGGAGGGCAGCCTGCCGGAGATCGACGCCCGCGGCGACCTTGACGGCGACCGCCTGACGGACCCGGTGACGCTGCACGCGGCGCGCGTGGCGGGCGGCGCGCCCGGGCCCTTGCGCGGGCGCCTCGAGCGCATCGAGATGCGCAGGGAGGAGGGCATAGTGGTCGAGCTGGGCGACGGCCCCGAGCTGATCTTCGGCGACGCCTCGCGCGTGCGCGCGAAGTGGATCGCGGCTGCGCGCGTGCTCGCGGATCCCGAGGCGGCCGGCGCCACCTACATCGACCTGCGCCTGCCCGGGCGGCCCGCCGCCGGCGGGCTGCCGGCAGCGACGCTCGCGCCCGTGGCCCCCGCGGGCAGCGCCGAGCTCGGCGCCCCAACCGCGCCGACCGGCCCCGCGGACCCCGCCGTGGTGGACCCGGCCACCGAGCCCCTGGCCGCCCCCGACCCGGCAGCCGCCGCGCCCGCGCCGGGCTACGAGGAGGCCGTTCCGCCCGCCTCCGGCGCCCCCGAACCCGCCCCCGCGCCCACCGATTCCACCGGCGCCGGGGGCGTCTCGCCGCCTCCCGGATAACCCTAAAGCGTTGGTCGAGCTTAAGCCCAACCCTCAACCGTCGCTACAGTCTTTCCCTGCATGATTTCTTGCGAGGACGATTGACACTTCCCTTGAACTCCGCCTACAGTGCGGTGTTTGCGGAGGGGAAAGACCCTCGATCATTGCTTGAGCTTCGGACGTTAGAGAGGCACCACCTCAAATGGACACAGGCAGCTACCTGGCGGTCATAAAGGTCGTTGGCATCGGCGGCGGCGGGACGAACGCCGTCAACCGCATGGTGGACCAGGGCCTGAAGGGCGTCGAGTTCATCGCCGTGAACACGGATGCCCAGGCGCTCCAGATGTGCGACGCCGACATCAAGCTCCAGATCGGCGACCAGCTCACACGCGGGCTCGGTGCCGGCGCGAATCCGGACGTCGGCTACGGCGCCGCCAACGAGAGCCGCGACGAGATCAAGGAGGCGCTCAAGGGCGCGGACATGGTGTTCGTCACGGCGGGCGAGGGCGGCGGCACCGGCACCGGTGCCGCACCCGTGATCGCCGAGGTCTCGAAGCAGGAGGTGGGCGCGCTGACCGTCGGCGTGGTCACGAAGCCGTTCGACTTCGAGGGCACGCAGCGGATGCGCCAGGCCGTGGAGGGCGTCGACCGCCTCCGCGAGCAGGTGGACACGATGATCGTGATCCCGAACGAGAAGCTGCTGGCCGTCGTCGAGCGCCGCACGAGCATCCTCGACGCCTTCCGCGAGGCCGACGCCGTGCTCGGCCAGGGCGTGAAGGGAATCACCGACCTGATCACGACCCCGGGCCTCATCAACCTCGATTTCGCCGACGTGCGCACGATCATGGAGGACGCCGGCTCCGCGCTCATGGGCATCGGTGAGGCGTCGGGCGAGAACCGAGCCGCCGAGGCCGCCAAGAACGCCGTGTCGAGCCCGCTGCTCGAGCAGTCGGTGGAGGGCGCGACGGGCATCCTGCTCAACATCACCGGCGGCACCGACCTCGGCCTGTTCGAGGTGAACGAGGCGGCCGAGATCATCCAGAGCGCCGCCGACCAGAACTCCAACATCATCTTCGGCGCGGTGGTCGACGACATGATCGGCGACGCCGTGCGGGTGACCGTGATCGCGACGGGCTTCGAGCGCCCCCACAGGACGCCCCTGTTCAGCGAGGACTCGACCGGCCGCCGGCGCGAGCCGCGGCGGCGCGACGTGAAGCTCGACGAGCGGCAGCGCGCGTCGCTCGAGATCTCGGACGACGAGATCGACGTGCCGTCATTCCTGAAGGACTGAGAGAGCTCCTCCCGCCGGATACGGCGCGGGCCTTCGAGGCCATGCGCGCGCTCCGCACGCGCTACGCCGACGAGGCCGAGTTCGTGCGGCGCGTGGACGAGGTCCAGCGCCCGCAGGGCTACCGGATCGTGGGCGCGTTCGACGAGGACGACCGCTGCCTCGCGGCGGCCGGCTTTCGCGTGATCCGCAACCTCGCCTGGGGCGACAGCCTCTACGTCGACGACCTCTCGACCCACTCCGACGGCCGCCGGCGCGGCTACGGCCGCGCGCTGCTCGAATGGTGCATGGCCGAAGGACGCCGCCTTGGCTGCACGCAATTCCACCTGGATTCCGGCGTCGAGCCCGAGCGCGAGGATGCGCACAGGCTCTACTTCAACACCGGCCTGCGGATTACGAGCTACCACTTCGCCTCGTCGCTGGAATGATCGACGCCGCGCCCCGCATGGCGCTCGTGGCGGAGCGCGAGCTGGAGGCGCTGGTCGGCGTCTCCTCCCCGTCGGGGGACGTGGAGGGAGCGGAGGAGTGCGTCAGCCTGGCGGCGGCGTTCATGCCCGCCGAGACGGAGCTCGAGCGCGTCGAGTGCTCCACTCCCGGCCACGCGCGCGACCTGATCGGGCGGCTGCGCGGGAGCGGCGAGCGCAGGCTGCTCCTGCTCGGGCACCTCGACACGGTGGTCTCGCACGAGGCCCACCACCCGCTCGAGCGCGACGGCGACCGCCTGACGGGCTCCGGCGCCGTGGACATGAAGGGCGGCGTGGCGCTCTCGCTCGGGCTGCTCAGGGAGCTGGCGACCCGGCCCGAGCTGTATGCCGAGGCGGCCGTCCTGCTCGTGAACGACGAGGAGTGGCGCACGGCGCCGTTCGCCCACGCCGAGCGCTTCGCCGGCTTCGACGCCTGCCTCTGCTTCGAGGCGGGCGAGCGCACGCCCGCGGGCGAGGAGGCGGTGATCGTGAAGCGCAAGGCCGCCGCGACGCTGAGGGTCGACGCGCACGGGCGCTCGTCGCACTCCGGCTCCGCGCCGGAGAAGGGACGCAGCGCGCTGCTCGCACTTGCCGCGGCGGCCCAGCTCGTGGCCGCCCGCAGCGACCCCGCCGGCCCGGAGCGGCTGACGGCAGTGCCGACGATCCTGCGCTCGGGTGACGCCTTCAACGTCGTGCCCGCCGCGGGCGAGCTGCTCTGCGACCTGCGGGCCGACAGCCTCGAGGCCTTCGACCCTGTCCTCGAGGCCGTCCCCGGCGAGCACGACGAGGTGCGCCTCGACGCCTGCATGGTGCGAGCCTGGCCGGCGATGGACTCGCGTGAGGCGACAAGCGGCCTGCTGGCCGCGGCCACCGAGTCGCTCGGCCGCCCGATCGTCGCGGCCGAGCGCGGTGGCGCGAGCGACGCGAGCCACATGGCCGCCGGCGGGATCGAGCTGACGCTCGACGGGCTCGGCCCGCGCGGCGGCGGCGCGCACACCCCGCACGAGTGGGTCAGCGCCAAGTCGCTGCGCAGCCGTTCCGAGGTGGCCCTGGCCGTAACGGCGGCCCTGCTCGGGTAGCCTCCGAGGCCCTTGGCGTCTGCCACCGAAGCCCTTCGACGCACGGCTCTCTTCGACCGCCACGAAACGGCCGGGGCGAAGCTCGTGCCGTTCGCGGGCTGGGAGATGCCGGTCCAGTACGAGGGCATCCGCCAGGAGCACGTGGCGGTGCGCAAGGGCGCCGGCATCTTCGACGTCTCGCACATGGGCGAGATCGAGACGAGCGGCCCTCAGGCGGAGGAGCTCCTCCAGCGGCTCCTGTCAAACGACGTCACGAGCATCGCGGAGCGGGGGGCGCAGTACTCCGTCCTCTGCCGCGAGGACGGCGGGGTGCTCGACGACCTGTTCACCTACAGGCTCGGCCCCGACCGCTTCCTGACCGTCACGAACGCCTCCAATCACGAGAAGGACCTCGCCTGGTTCCGGGAGCACGCCGGCGACTTCGACGTGGAGGTGGCCGACGCTCACGAGCGCTGGGCGATGCTGGCCGTGCAGGGCCCCGGCGCCCGCGCCGCCGTCGAGCGGGTCGCCGAGGGTGAGCTGCCGGCGCGGATGCGCACCGCCCGCGCGTCCATCGCGGGCGTGGACTGCCTCGCCTGCGGCACCGGCTACACCGGCGAGGACGGCGTGGAGCTCCTGGTCCCGCCGGAGGGCGCCGGCGCCGTCTGGGATGCCCTGCTCGAGCAGGGCGTCGTGCCCGCGGGCCTGGGCGCTCGCGACACCCTGCGCCTCGAGGTCTGCTTCCACCTCTACGGCAACGACCTCTCCGAGGACCGCAACCCGATCGAGGCGGGCCTCGCGTGGTGCTGCAAGCTCGACACCGGCTTCATCGGCTCGGATGCGCTGCGCGGGCTGGAGCCGGAGCAGACGCTCGTGCCGTTCGCGTTCACGGGCCCGGGCATCCCGCGCCAGGGCAACCCGGTGCACAGCGAGCACGGAGACGGGGTCGTGACGAGCGGCTCGCTGTCGCCGTGCCTCGACGTGGGTATCGGGATGGCGTACGTGCCGGTGGCCGCGGCGGCGCCGGGCACGCGGTTGGAGGTGGACGTGCGAGGCAAGCCGCGCGCCGCCGAGGTGAGGGAGAAACCGCTCTACCGGAAGGAGACCAGTGGCTGAGGCCGGCTACCCCGAGGACCTGAAGTACCACGCCGAGCACGACTGGGCCCGCATCGACGGGGACCAGGCCATGTTCGGGATCACCTGGTACGCACAGGACGCCCTCGGCGAGGTCGTTTTCTTCGACCCGCCCGAGGTCGGCGCCTCGGTCACGAAGGACGAGGCCTACGCCGAGGTCGAGTCGGTGAAGGCGGTGTCGGACGTGTTCGCTCCGCTGTCGGGCGAGATCGTCGAGGTGAACGCGGCGCTCGCCGACAGTCCCGAGAAGGTCAACTCGGACCCCTACGGCGAGGGCTGGATGGTGAAGGTGAAGCTGTCCGATCCGTCCGAGCTGGACGAGCTGATGGACGTGAACGCGTACAAGGAGCTGCTCCAAACGGGTAGCTAACGTCGTAGAGGCCCATGAGCCGCTACACGGGAGTCACAGAAGAGGACCTGCGCGAGATGCTCGACGCCATCGGCGTCGGCTCGCTGGAGGACCTGTTCGCGGACATCCCGGAGTCGGTGCGGCTCGGCCGCGAGCTCGACCTCCCGCTGGGCCAGTCCGAGCAGGAGGTCTACGAGCACCTGGCGGCGCTGGCCGCTCGCAACCGACACACCGAGGCGGAGGTCAGCTTCCTCGGCGCCGGGATGTACGACCACTACGTGCCGGCGCTGATCGACACGCTGCTAGGGCGCTCGGAGTTCCTCACGCCCTACACGCCCTACCAGCCGGAGATCTCGCAGGGCGGGCTCCAGGTGATGTTCGAGTTCCAGACCGCGATCTCGGAGCTCACGGGCCTTTCGGTCGCGAACGCATCGGTCTACGAGGGCCCGAGCGCCGTGGCGGCGGCGGGGTACCTGGCGAAGCTCGAGACGAAGCGGACCAAGCTCGTGGCGAGCCGCGGCCTGCACCCGCACTCGCGCGCTGCGCTCGCGACCCACGCGGCGGGCTACGGAATGGAGGTGGTGGAGGTGCCCCTCGACGCCGATTGCGCCACCGACGTGGAGGCCCTCGCGGCCGCCGTCGACGACGACACCGCCGCCGTGTTCGTCCAGCAGCCCAACTTCCTCGGCACGGTGGAGGACCTCGGCGAGCTCACCGAGGCCGGCAAGCGCACCGGCGCGCTGCTCGTGTGCGCGGCCGACCCGATTCCGCTCGGGATCCTGAAGCCGCCCGGCGAGCTCGGCGTGGACGTGTGCGTCGGCGAGGGCCAGACGCTCGGCAACAGGCTCGACTTCGGCGGCCCCTCGTTCGGCTTCTTCGCCGCCCACGAGCGCTTCATTCGCAAGATGCCGGGCCGGATCGCCGGCGAGACGCGCGACGTGGACGGCCGCCGCGGCTTCGTGCTCACGCTGCAGACGCGCGAGCAGCACATCCGGCGCGAGAAGGCCACGCACAACATCTGCACCGCGCAGGCGCTGAACGCGCTCGCGGGGGTCGTGTACCTGTCGTGGCTCGGCAAGCGCGGCCTCGTGGAGCTGGCGGAGCTGATGCTGCGGCGCACCCACTACGCGCGCGAGGCGCTCGGGCTCGAGGCGATCAACCCGGGCCCGGTGGTGCGCGAGTTCGCCGTGCGGGTGCCGGACCTGGACGCGTTGTTCGAGCGCGCGCGTGCGGCCGGGGTGAACCCCGGCTATCGCTTGGGGCGGGACTACCCGGAGTACTCGGATGGGCTGCTGGTCGCCATTACGGAACGACGCACCAAGGAGCAGATCGACCAGTTGGCTGCGCTCGTCGGCGCGCCTGCTCGCGCGGAGGTGGGCGTGTGAGCGAGGACACGCTCACCGTCTTCGAGCGCTCGCGCGCGGGCCGCCGCGCGTTCGTGGCGCCGGAGACGGATGTGCCCGCGGTGCCGGTCGCGGAGCTGCTGCCTGCCGGCGCGATTCGCGAGCGCCCGGCCGACCTGCCGGAGATCTCCGAGCCCGAGCTCGTGCGGCACTACACGACGCTGTCCTCGAAGAACTTCCACCTCGACCAGGGCTTCTACCCGCTCGGCTCGTGCACGATGAAGCACAACCCGAAGCTGCACGAGCGCGTGGCGGCCCTGCCCGGCCACGCACGCCTGCACCCGCTGCAGGATCCCGAGTACGCGCAGGGCGCGCTCGAGCTGATGTGGCGCCTGCAGGGAGCGCTCGGCGAGATCGCCGGGCTGCCGCACGTGTCGCTCCAGCCGAGCGCCGGGTCGCACGGCGAGCTGGCC
>DASQER010000264.1:0-6674 GCA_035633575.1 Thermoleophilaceae bacterium | reverse complement strand
CAGCGCGGCAGGATCCGCTTCCAGCTCTTCGGCAACGGCTGGCGCTTCGGGAGGGGCCACACCGCGAAGCTCGAGCTGTTGGGAAACGACCCGCTGTTCCTCCGTACGAGCAACTTCAAGTTCTCGGTGAGCGTCTCCGGGACGCGGGTGCAGCTTCCGGGCAGGTGATGGAGGCGCGCGCGAACATCGGACGGCTCGAGATCGCCTACGAGACGATCGGCGACCCGGACGATCCGCCGCTGCTGCTGGTGATGGGCCTGGGGATGCAGCTGATCCACTGGGACCTGGAGCTGTGCGAGCGCTTCGCCGAGCGCGGCTTCCACGTGATCCGCTTCGACAACCGCGACGCCGGTCTCTCGACACAGATCGACGCGCCCGTGCCAAACGTAATGCGCCTGATGGCCGGGTTCCCCGCCAGGGTGCCGTACCTGCTGGACGACATGGCGGATGACGCCTTCGGCCTGCTCGACCACCTGGGGATCGAGCGCGCCCACGTGGTCGGCACGTCGATGGGCGGGATGATCGGCCAGGCGATGGCGATCCGCCGGCCGGAGCGGGTGCTGTCGCTCGGCTCGATGATGTCCAGCACGGGCAACAGGCTCGCCCGGCTACCCGGTGGACGAAGCCCGCATCCGGCAGCTTGCCGGCGCCACGTTCGACCGCGGCAACCACCCCGCAGGCACGGCGCGGCAGCTTGGCGCCGTTCTCGCCTCGGGCTCGCGCAGCGCCGAGCTGCGGCGGCTGCGGGTGCCCGCCGTGGTGATCCACGGGCGGGACGACCCGCTCATCCCGCTGCGCGGCGGCGTCGCCACCGCCCGGGCGGTGCCCGGCGCCGAGCTGGTGACGATCCCGGGGATGGGCCACGACCTGCCGCGGGAGCTCTGGCCGACCTTCACCGAGGCGCTTGCGAGGAACGCGGAACGCGGTGCTCCGGCGCCAGCCGGCGCGCCAGGGTGAGCGTCCTCTCGTCCAGCTCCGCCCCCACCAGGTCGTAGTCGCGCGCGTACTCATCGAGGAGCGCGTCGCGGACAGCGTCCCAGCCGGCGGCGCCGTCCTCCGCGCGGACCGAGCCGGTCACGCCCGGGTTCCAGGACAGCGCGAGGGCGTCGTACACGGGGAGCAGGACGTCGTTCACCCGCCGCTCGTCCTCGACAACGAGCACCACGCCCGTGTGCGAGCCGCCCCCCACCAACCGCTGCCCGATTCCGGCCAGCTTCGCGGCGCCGCGCGCGTTCACGCTGTAGCGCCCGGGGCAGTACTCGCCCGGAACCTCCCCCACGCGCGCGTCCACGCCGAGGCGCCGGAGCGCGCGGGCGATGAGCTCCGCCGTGCGCTCGAAGCGCGCGTGGATGCCGGCCCGCGGCTCCTCCTCCGGCACGGCGTGGCCGATCTCCATCGTGCCCTCGTGGAAGACCGCCGCGCGCCCGCCGGCAAGGCGCAGCGTCGCGTCGAAGCCGTGCGCCCGGGCCGCGCGCACCGCCTCGGCGTAGCCGGGCGCGACGGCGTCGCGCTTGGCGAAGGCCACGGTGGCGCCGGGGCGCGCGATGCGCAGCGTCTCGGGCAGCTCGCCCGCGGCCACGCGCAGCATCAGCGCGCGAGACACGGCGGCGTCGAGCGCGGGATCGTCCTCGAAGGAGTCCTGCAGCAGCTGAAGCTCGGGCACGCCCGAACTATGCCGCGACCGCGTCGCCGCCGTCCGGCGCCCAGTCGAGGCTCGACAGCGCACGGTCCTTGCCGGTCATCTTCGCGCCACGCAGGCAGAAGTCGGCAGCCGCGATCAGCTCATCGACGCTGCCGGCGTCGTCCGGGTAGATGACCCAGCCCACGCTGGCGGTCAGCCGCACGTCCTCGTACTCCAGGTACCGCAGCGACGCGAGAGTGCACTCGGCCAGGGTGCGCATCGACTGGGGGGTCGCCTCGGCCGCCAGCACGGCGAACTCGTCTCCGCCCAGGCGGGCCACCACGTCGTCCGTCCGCACGCAGCGGAGCAGGCGGGCGGCCGTCTCGCAGAGCACGGCGTCGCCGGCGGGATAGCCGTGCGCGGTGTTCACGTCCTTGAAGCCGTCGAGGTCCACGAGGATCAAGCCCGTGGGCGACTCGCGCTCGGTCTCGGCGCTCAGCCAGTCCAGCATGGCGCGCCGGTTCGGCAGGTCGGTGAGCGGATCCAGCTGCGCGAGCCTCTCGGCGTGCTCGCGCAGGCCCACGAGCAGCTCCTTGCCCTTGATGATCAGGAGGCCCAGCACCAGGTAGGTGGGGCAGAGGACGATCAGCTCGCCGATGTAGCCGTCGCTCACAGCGCCACTGTCGTAGAGGAGCGGGACGAGCGCCGCCGCCACGCAGCCGAGCACGTACGGGAGCGCGTCGTGGCGCTGGTAGAAGTAGGACGCGTAGACGAGCAGGAAGAGGAGGTAGAAGCGCGCGGGCGAGGCGGCGCCGCCCGTGGAGGCGGTGACCCCGGCCACGATGAAGAACGATCCGATCGCGGGCGCATGCCAGAACCAGGCGCGGCGCTGGTCAGCCTTGGCGAGCGTGACGCAGAAGAGGCCCCACGCGACACACACCGCGGCGAGCGCGATCACCCAGTTTCGATGGGCGTTCTCGACCCCTGGCACGAGCAGCAGCACCAGGGCGGTGACCCCGGCGGTGAGGAAGAGCACTCCCGCCAGCATCCCGGCAAGTTCCCGCTCCTCCTCTACATCGTGGGTCCTAGCAGCCAACCGGCCGCCTCCAATCCGGGGTCTAATGGAGGCGTTATCGGCACTTTCACAGGGCCTCTATAGGGCTCGGAACCTCAGTACCCGAGCGCGAACTTGGCCTCTTCGCTCATCATGTCTGGGGTCCAGGCCGGCGTGAAGGTCATCTTCGGGTGAACGGCCCCGACGCCGTCGAGCTCCCCGACGAACTCCTCGATCTGCTCAGACACCTGCGGGCCGATGGGGCACCCCGGCGAGGTGAGCGTGAAGTTGACGAAGACGTCGCCGCCCTTGACCTCGACTTCGTAGATCAACCCGAGCTCGACGAAGTCGAGTCCCAGCTCGGGGTCGATCACATTGGTGAGCGCCTCCTGAACGTCGTCCACAGTCACGGTTGCCATGGCATGAGGATAGTAGGGTCAGGCCGTGCCTCTCCTGGCGCTCATCGCGGTCTTCATCGCCGTCCCTTTCGCGGAGCTGTACGTGATCCTCGAGGTCGTCGGCCCGGCTCTCGGAGCGCCACTCACGATCCTGCTCCTGGCCGCCGACTCGCTGATCGGCGCGATCCTGTTCCGAACGCAGGGACGCTCTGTCTGGAGACGCTTCAACCGGGCGCTCTCCGAGGGGCGGGTGCCGCACCGAGAGGTCGTCGACGGTGTGCTCATCATCTTCGGCGGCGCCTTCCTGGTCACTCCGGGGTTCCTCTCCGACATCGTGGGCGTGCTGCTGCTGGTGCCGCCGACGCGGGCCATCATCCGGCGACTCGTCGTACGGCGGCTGGGCCGGCGGGTCGTGGTCGGCGGCGTCCGGGGCTACGACGTCGAGGGCAGCGCGCGCGAGTACGACGACGCCCCCCGGCCGGGACTCGAGCGGTGAGCGCCCCTGCGCTCGCGCTGTCCTTCTTCGACCGGGCCCACGACATCCACGGGACGGCGCGGTCGGGCGCGACGATCCTCTTCGAGAACCGCAGGCCGGTGCCGCTGCCCGAGGGGCCCTCGATCGAGCGCAGCGGCGAGGGCTGGCGCGCCGAGCTGCCGGGCCGGCTCTCGCTCGAGCTGGAGCCGGTGTCCCCCATGGCGGATCTGGGCGACGAGCGCGCCTGCGTCGTGCGTGTGCGCGGCGAGGCGGCCGGGCGCAGGGTCGACTGCCTCGGCACGCTCTCGGAGACGGACGTCGCCCCGAGCTGGGAGGAGCTCGACGCGTTGCGCAGCATCTCCGCCCTCGTGGACGAGCGGCACGCCGTGCTCGTCCTTGCGCGGCGCCCGCGCGGAGCGGTCGGGCACGGGGACGAGGCGGTCACGGCGAGCCTGCTCGAGGACGACGCGCTGCTGCCCGTGGAGAACGCCCGCATCTCGACCGTCTACGACGGCGGGGGGCGCCAGCGCAGCGCGGGGCTCGAGCTCTGGGTGCCGGGCGAGGACTACCCGCGGCGCGGGTCGGGGCTCCTGATCGCCGGCTCGTCGCTCGAGCTCGATGGGCTCCACGTGCACGCCGCGGTGTTCCGCTGGCGCCTCGACGGCCGCGAGGGCATCGGCGCCTACGAGCTGATGGTCCGCAGGGAGCCTCCAGCGGCGGCGTGAGGAGCGTCCTGATCAGCGACTTCGGCGGGGTGCTCACCTCGCCGCTCCAGGCCGGGTTCCTGGCCTACCAGGAGGAGTCGGGGGTCTCGCTCGAGGAGCTCGGCAAGGCCATGGGCCTCGCCGCCGAGGAGCACGGCGACCATCCGCTGTTCGTGCTCGAGCGCGGCGAGATCAGCGAGGCCGAGTTCCGCGCCCGGATCGAGCCGCACCTCGAGAACGGATTCGACCTCGCCCGGCTGCGCGCGCTCTACTTCGAGCGCCTGGACCCGAACCGGGCGATGATCGAGTTCGTGCGCGAGCTGCGCGGCCGCGGCCTGCGCGCCGCGCTGCTCACGAACAACGTGCGCGAGTGGGAGCCGCTCTGGCGCGCCAAGCTGCCCGAGATCGACGAGCTCTTCGAGGTGGTGGTCGACTCGGCGTTCGTGGGGATGCGCAAGCCGGATCGCGCGATCTACGAGCTGACGCTCGAGCGGCTCGGCGGCGTCAGCCCGCGGGAGTGCGTGTTCGTGGACGATCTCGACGTGAACTGCGAGACGGCGCGGGCGCTCGGCATGGCCGCGGTGCGCTTCGAGAGCGCCGAGCAGGCCATCCCCGAGATCGAGTCAGCGCTCGCCGCTGGTTAGCAGCGCAGTAAGCGTCGCGCGCATCGCGGCGCGCGAGCGCTCGACGCCCAGCTTCTGGTGGGCGCGCAGCGCCTCCCAGGACGTCCACGCGGACGCCGCCACGAGCGCGGCCAGCAGGACGGCGCGCTCCCTCTGCCCCAGGCGGTCGAGCTCGGCCCCGAACGCGCGCTCGACCTCCGTGGCCTTCTGCCTGCGGGTTGTCTTGAGCCAGCCCGAGACGACCTCGGAGTTCGGCTCGAGCAGCAGCGCGGCGCGCCGCACGGGGGTGACCTCCTCGAGCAGCCCGGCGCGCTGGGCGACGAACGCGTCGATCCGCTCCGGCAGGGGCAGCGACACGTCGATCGGCTCGAGCGTCGGGACGATGCGGTCGTACTGCTCGCGCGCGACGGCCTGGTAGAGAGCCTCGCGATCGGCGAAGTGCTGGAAGAGCGAGCGCTCTGACACGCCCGCGCGCGCGGCGATCCGCTCCGCGGTCGGCTGCAGCCGGCCCTCGTAGAGAAGCGCCAGCAGCGCGTCCACGAGCGCCTGCCGGGTGCGCTCCGCCCGGACCGTCCTGCCGTCGCGCGCGCCCTTGGCCGCCGCCTGCATAGGCCCACAATAGGTTCTTTCAGGCGATCTGCAAGAACCGGCTTAGAGCAGCCTTTTTATCGCAACGAGCGGGCTCTTGTCCATCGCCCCCTTGACGGGGCAGCGGCGCCCGTGTTGTACTCCTCCGCAGAGACGCGGACCCAAGCGCAAAGAGCGAAGCCACGAGGATGTGAGGCTCGCCGCGCCGCTCCGGAGACTTCGGTCGCCGGTAGCGCGCTCCTCAAGCGCTTAGTTCGCGTCTCGCTTTATTTCCGGAGTCGCAGCTGGCGCTTCGCCTCGCGGCGGAAGCGCACGATCTTGCGGCCGTTCATCCGGTAGAGCTCGAGCTTCGACACCGGCGGCAGCTCGAGACCGCCAACCAGCTTGTGCGGGATCAAGTCCCAGCCGCCGTCGTCCTCCACGAGGTCGCCGCGCACCTGGAAGTTGCGCTGCCATTCGAAGTTCGCGTCATGGTCATGTGCCGTCACGCAGGCCAGGCCGGGCTGGACCGGCACGCCGAGCGCGCCCGGCGCGACGCGCACCCGCCGCTCCGACCGGTCGACCGAGATCGGCACCCGGACGCTGAACGGGAACCCGTCGGGGGCCACGAGCGACAGCACGGCCTCCGGATAGCGGGCGCCGAGCTCGTCCATGCGCTCGTCCCATACCGGCTCGCCGCCCTCCACGCCCGCGAGCGTGTCGGCCGGCTCCTCGTAGTGCCCGGAGCGCACCTCCTCCAAGCGGGCGTCGAAGAGCCGGGGCTCGCGCGTGGCGTCGCCGCCCGGCCACACGTACACCCGCTCAGGCCGGACGTGCACGTAGAGGCGCGTGAAGTACCAGTTGAACAGCCGCCGGAGCGGCTTTGGCGGGTACAGCTTCGCCGCGCCGGGCAGCTTCACGGCCGACTCGCGCCCGTAGCGCTCGCGGTTGGCGTCCAGGTCGCGGTCATCGACCTCTGCGGTGCCCTGTACAAGCACCTGAGGGGCGCCGTCGATGCCGCTCCCGGTGGGATCGGAGAAGAGCAGCGAGACCTTCGGGTTCGCGCGCGCGTCGTCGGCCTTCTTCGGGTAGCCGAGCGCGGTCGTCACGTCGATGCAGGGGTCGCCCCGCTCGTAGTAGGGCGTGAGCGGCCAGCAGAGCGGCTGACCGTGGGCATCGACGGTCGTGTACTCGGTGGTGAGGAAGCTGTCGAAGACCTGCTGGACCTCGAG
>DASQER010000263.1:0-2560 GCA_035633575.1 Thermoleophilaceae bacterium | reverse complement strand
ACGCCCAGCGCAACGTCGACTTCTACGTGGGCGTCATGGGCCTGCGCCTGGTCAAGAAGTCCGTGAACCAGGACGACCCGACCGTCTACCACCTCTTCTACGGCGACGAGCACGCGAAGCCCGGTCTCGACCTGACCTTCTTCGAGTACCCCGGCGCCGCGCCCGGCCGCGCGGGCGAGGGGATGGTCCACCGCGTCGTCTGGCGCGTGGGCTCGCCCGCCGCGCTCGACTTCTGGAGCGAGCGGCTCGCCGGCGCCGGCGTGGAGAGCACGCGCGAGGGCGACACGCTGCGCTTCTCCGACCCGGAGGGCCTCGAGCACGAGCTGCTCGTGGCCGACGTGACGGACGAGCCGCTGATCGCCGAGCACACCGAGGTGCCGGCCGAGCACGCGCTCCAGGGCTTCCACGGCGTGCGCGCGTACGCCTCCGACCCCGAGCGCAGCCGCCGCCTGCTCGAGGAGGGCCTCGGCTTCGAGGCCTCCGGCGAGGGCTGGGAGGCGCGCGGCGACGAGCGCGGCGGCACCTACGACTACGACGCCCCGCCCGCCGAGCGCGGCAGCCAGGGCGCCGGAAGCGTGCACCACGTGGCGTGGAGCTCGGCGGACGAGGACCACGAGGCCTGGCGCGAGCGGGTGACCGGGACCGGCGCGCACCCGACGCAGGTGATCGACCGCCACTACTTCCGCTCGATCTACTTCCGCGAGCCGAGCGGCGTGCTGTTCGAGCTGGCCACCCCGAGCCCCGGCTTCACGGTGGACGAGCCGCTCGAAACGCTCGGTGAGAAGCTGTCGATCCCGCCGAAGCTCGAGCAGCTGCGCGACGAGATCGAGGCGACCGTGCGGCCGCTCGAGAACCCGCGCACGGCCGCTCGCACGCACAGCGGTTAGGGGTTCTACCTGTTCGGCAACGACATAGCCCGCGGGCTCGACATCTACCACCTCGACGGCGCCGGCAAGAAGCCGAAGAGCCGCGGCAGGTGGATGAACGCCCAGGAGGCGAAGGTCGTGCTGGGCGGCTAGGCGTTCTAGATTCCCGTCGGTGCTCCTGACCGGCGGGACGATTCGAACGCTGGATCCGGCTGCCACGGTCGTGGGGCAGCTGGCCGTTCGCGGCGGCTTGATCGCGGCGGACGCCGCGCCGGACCCGCCCACGATCGACCTCGGCGGGTGCTGCGTCGTGCCTGGCTTCACGGACTCGCACGTCCACTTCCCCACCTGGTCGCTGGGGCCGCGTCAGGCGCGGCTCGAGGGCGCGCGTTCGCTGGAGGAGGCGCTCGATCGGGTGGTCGGCGCCCGGAGTCAGGTCCCGCCCGGCGGTTGGCTGCGCGGGCTCGGCTGGCGCGAGGGCGACTGGACTGACCCGCCCACGCGCGAGGCGCTCGACCGCGCCGTGCCCGACGTGCCCGTGGCGCTGATGTCGAAGGACTACCACTCGCTCTGGCTGAACAGTGCGGCGCTCGCCATGGCCGATACGCCGCTGGAGGTCCCCGGCGGCGTGGTCGAGCCAAGCGGCATCCTGCGCGAGAACTCCGCCTGGGCGTTCCGCGACCGCTACGTGCGCCCCACCGTGGACGAGATGGTGGACGCCTCCCGGGAGGGCATGCGCGTGGCGGCCTCGCGCGGCGTCGTCGCGATCCACGACAAGGACGGCTGGCTGGGCGCCTTCGAGGTCTTCGAGCGCCTGCTCGAGGCGGGCGAGCTCGAGGTGCGCGTGTGGCAGTCATTCCCGTGGGAGCGCCTCGAGGAGCTGAGCGCGCTCGGCCTGCGCTCCGGCTTCGGCGGCGACCTGCTGCGCATGGGCTACCTGAAGGGCTTCATGGACGGGACGCTCGGGTCGGCCACCGCGCGCCTGCTCGACGGGTCGGGAGTGGAGATCAGCTCGCGCGAGCTGCTCGAGGACGTGGTGCGGCGCGCCGCCGAGGCCCACTGGCCGGTGGCGGTGCACGCGATCGGGGACGGCGCCAACCGGGCCGCGCTGGACGCTTTCGAGGCCACGCGCGACGCCTGGCAGCCGCGCGGCCTGCGCCCGCGGATCGAGCACGCCCAGCTGCTCGACGCCGCGGACGTGCCCCGCTTCGCCCAGCTCGGCGTGGCGGCGTCCGTGCAGTTCAGCCACGCGCCCTCGGACCGCGACCTGGCCGAGCGGCTCTGGGAGGGCCGGCAGGGCGCGTACGCGTACCGCTCGCTGCTCGACGCCGGCACGCTGCTCGTGAACGGCTCAGACGCGCCCGTGGAGGAGCTCGACCCGCTCGCCGGCATCGTGGCCGGCGTGCTGCGCACGCTCGACGAGCGCCCCGCGTGGTGCCCGGAGCAGGCGCTGAGCGTGGAGGAGGCGCTCCACGCCACCTGCGTGACGCCCGCGTGGCTCGAGGGCCAGGAGCAGCGCCGCGGCACGCTGCGACCGGGGATGCTCGCCGACCTCGTCGTGCTCGACCGCGACCCGCTCACCTGCCCGCCCGAGGAGCTTCCGGAGGTCCGCGTGGTGGCGACGATGGTCGGGGGCCGCTGGACGTTCGTGTGCAGCGACGCCCCCGAGGGCGTGGTCGCCTCGAGCGAGTAGC
>DASQER010000262.1:0-2084 GCA_035633575.1 Thermoleophilaceae bacterium | reverse complement strand
AGGCGCGGGCCCGGGCGCGAGAAGTAGGCGGCGGCGTCCACCGCCACCACTCGTGCGCCGAGCGCGACGAGTCGCTCGCTCTGGTGCATCGTCTCGGCGGCCGCCTGCTCCGCGTAGTAGCCGCAGGGCATCGCGACGATTACGTCCGGCGCCACGGCCTCGAGCTCCGCCCACTCCGCCGTGCGCGACTTCTCGCCGGGCAGTCCGAGCACGTCCTCGCCGCCGGCGAGCTCGATCATCTGCGGCACCCAGTGGCCGCCGATGTAGAGCGGGTCTAGCCACTCCAGCGCGGCCACGCGCGGGCGCGGCGCTCCCTCGACGGCGCGCCCCACGGCCTCGATGCGCTCGGCGGCCTCGTCCGCGAGGCGCTCGCCCGCATCGCCGGCGCCGGCCGCCTGCGCCAGCCGCGGCACGTCGGCCAGCACCTCGCCGAGGGTCGAGGGGTCGAGCGAGATCACCTGCGGCTGCGTGGGGAGCCGCTCAGCCACCGCGCGCACGTCGTCGAACGAGACCGCGCAGACCTCGCAGACGGCCTGGGTCACGATCAGGTCCACCTCGAGCTCCTCGAGCGTGTCCTCGTCGAGCTCGTAGAGCGACTCGCCGCGGCCGGTGCGCTCGCGGACGGCGGCGTCGATCTCGGCCGCCGGCAGCCCCTCCGGGATCACGCTGCGAGTGAGGTGGGGGAGTTGCTCGGCGCCGGGTGGGTAGTCACACTCGTGCGTGACCGCGGCCACGCGGTCGCCGAGGCCGAGGGCGAACAGCATCTCGGTCGCGGACGGGACCAGTGAGGCGATACGCACGGGAGGCGAGGATGGCACGTCTGAGCGACGAGGAGATCGACGAGCGGCTGGGCGGCGTGGACGGCTGGGAGCGGTCGGGCGACGCGATCGTGAAGCAGTTCGACAACGGTGACTTCAAGGGCTCGGTGGACTTCGTGAACCGGCTCACCCCGGAGGCCGAGGAGATGAACCACCACCCCGACCTGGAGATCTCGTGGAAGACGGTGACGGTCACCATTACCAGCCACAGCGAGGGCGGCCTGACAGAGGGCGACTTCGAGCTCGCGGGCCGCATTGATGCGCTTCCCTAACTGCTACATTCGCCGCGTCACCGCATGAGCGACGACGATCCTCCTCGAAGTAGGCAGAGAGCGCCGGGTCTGAGATGACCCAGCTCCTGCTCCTGTTCGGCGTCGCCGTTCTCGTTTGCCTGAACGGCTTCTTCGTCGCGGCGGAGTTCGCGCTCGTGCGCACTCGAGAGGGTCGCGTGGAGCAGCTCCGCGACGAGGGCAGGCGCGGCGCCGCGCTCGTGCTCGCGCAGATCGACCGCATCGACGAGTACCTCTCGGCCTGCCAGCTCGGCATCACGATGGCCTCGCTCGGCATCGGCTTCCTGGGCGAGCCCGCCATCGCGAGCCTGCTCGAGGACGCCTTCGGCTCGTCCATCTCGCACGGCCTCTCGCTCGCGATCTCCATCGGGATCGCCTACCTGGTCACTACTGCGCTGCACATCACCTTCGGCGAGCAGGTGCCGAAGATCTACTCGATCGTGCACGCGGAGAAAACGGCGATCCGCGTGGCGCGGCCGCTCGAGCTGTTCGCCAGGTTGTTCAGCCCGCTGATCTGGCTCCTGAACACGGCCTCGAACGCGATCCTGCGCCTGATGGGCGTGGATCCGCGCGCGGAGTTCGAGCACATCAGCTCGTCGGAGGACCTCAAGCTCATCATCGCCCGCAGTGCCCACGGCGGCCAGCTGGACCCCGGCGAGGCCGGGATGCTCTCAGGCGTCTTCCACCTGCACGAGCAGCAGGCGCGCCAGGTGATGACGCCGATCCCGGCGGTGGTGACCGTGGACGCGTCCGAGCCGGCCGAGGCGGCGCTGCGGCGCGCCGTGGACTCGGGTCACACGCGGCTCGTCGTGACCGAGGACGGCAACACGGACCGCATCAGGGGCGTCGTGCACGTGAACTCGCTTGCGCGGAAGGTGATGACCGAGGGCCCGGACGCGTCGATCGAGAGGAGCGTGAAGGACGCGCTGATCGTGCCCGAGACGAAGCCGCTCGACGACCTGCTGGCCGACCTCCA
>DASQER010000261.1:0-4699 GCA_035633575.1 Thermoleophilaceae bacterium | reverse complement strand
TCGCGCACACCCACCTCCGAGCCGGTGAGCGTGTTCAGGAGCGTCGACTTGCCCGCGTTCGTATAGCCGGCGAGGGCCACGGTCGGCAGGCCGGCGCGCTCGCGCTCGCTGCGCATCGTGGCGCGCGTGGCCTTCGTCTCGTCCAGGCGGCGCCTGAGCGCCGAGATGCGGTCGCGCGCAAGGCGGCGGTCCGTCTCGATCTGCGACTCGCCCGGGCCCCTCGTGCCGATGCCGCCGTCCATGCGCCCCGCGCCGAGGCGCTCGAGATGCGTCCAGAGGCCGCGCATGCGGGCGAGGTTGTACTCGAGCTGGGCGAGCTCGACCTGGAGCTTGCCCTCGGCCGAGCGCGCGTGGTCGGCGAAGATGTCGAGGATGATCGCCGTGCGGTCGATCACCGGCACGCCGAGCTCCTCCTCGAGGTTGCGCTCCTGGCGCGGGAGCAGCTCGTCGTCCACGGCCACCAGGTTGGCGTCGGCGGCCTTCACCGCCTGCTTCAGCTCGGCCAGCTTGCCGCGCCCGAAGTAGCGGTCCGGGTCGGGGCGCTCGCGGCGCTGCACCATCTCGCCGGTGACCGCCACGCCGGCGGTCCGCAGCAGCTCGCGCAGCTCGGAGAGGTCCGGCTCGCCCGGCGTCACGCCGATCGTCAGCGCGCGCTGGCGCGCCCGCGGGTTGCGGACTCCCTCGCCGTAGCGGGTCTCGGACCTGCGGCCGTTGCGGGAGCGCTGCACCGCTCCCAGTCTAGGGATAGAGTGCCGCGCCGTGAGGGCGTTCGTGACCGGCGGAACGGGCTTCATCGGGTCGCGCGTGGTCAAGCGGTTGCGCGACCGCGGCGACGACGTGGTCATCCTCGCCCGCTCTCCCGAGAAGGCCGCGGGGCTGGACGCGGAGGTCGTCCAGGGCGATCTCGGCGACGCCGACGCCATCCGGCGCGGCATGGAGGGCTGCCAGGCCGCCTTCCACATCGCCGCGGACTACCGCGTCGGGATGCCCAAGTCCGAGCGCGAGCAGATGATGGACTCGAACGTCGGCGGCACCGAACGGGTGCTCGACGCGGCGGCCGGCGCCGGCGTCCAGCGGATCGTCTACGTCTCGACAGTCAACGCGTTCGGGAACACGGACGGCCAGACGGTGGACGAGAGCTTCAAGCGCGACGAGTCGAACGGCTTCGTGTCCACGTACGACGAGAGCAAGTACCGGGCGCACAAGCTGGCCGAGGAGCGGGCTGCCCAGGGCGCCCCGATCGTGATCGTCCAGCCCGGCGTCGTCTACGGCCCCGGCGACCACTCGGTGATCGGCGAGCTGATCGACCAGGCCAGCACCGGGAAGATGCCGGCGAAGGCGTTTCCCGAGACCGGCTACAACATGGCCTACGTCGAGGACGTGGCCGACGGGATCCTGCTCGCGCACGACAGGGGCAAGCCGGGCGAGTCGTACGTGCTCGGCGGCGAGATCACGACGCAGGGCGAGATGATCGACAAGGCGGCCGCGATCGGCGGCCAGAAGCCGCCGCGGATGAAGGTGCCGCCGATCATGCTCAAGGCGATGATCCCGGTGGGACGCTGGGTCGGCCCGGCCATGGGCCTGCCGCCGAACTTCCGCGAGATGATCGACGCCGCCCACAACGTGACCTACTGGGCCCGGGACGACAAGGCGCGCAGCGAGCTGGGCTACCAGCCGCGCGACCTCGACGCCGGCCTCAGGGAGACCATCTCGGCCTAGGCGCGCTCTGGCGGCAGCTGCAGCCGCTCCACCGGCGGCAGCACGCCCTCGACCGGGAACGTGGCCGGCAGGCCGGTGCCCGGCAGCACCACCACGCCCTCGTCCGAGTCGCCCAGCCAGGAGGCGTGCCCGACCGCGTAGCGGTGCGCGGAGAGCGCGCAGGCCAGCGCGTCGAGCTCCTCGATGCGGCGCTGCCAGAGGTCGCCGCTCTCGTCGATGACGCCCTCGCCGGCGAGCTCGTCGATCCGCATCCGCATGCCGAAGGGGTGGCGCTTCGCGGGGAGCCGCCGGCCCTGGAGCGCGTAGAAGACCCCGTCCGCGCTGGTCTCGAAGAGCGGGAAGTCGTGGTAGGAGCCCTCGGACACCCCGCCCTCCTGGTGGTCCGGGTCCCCGGGCGTGAACACGGGCAGCTCGCTCAGGTGCTCGACCAGGCGCTGCGCCTCGGGGTGCGGCGGCTGCGGACGGACGCCACGCCGCAAGAGCAGGGCGTCGGATTCGCGGCCCGGCGGTCCCTCGCGAGGCACTGACAGCGGAGCCCCGACCGCCACCACGACGTCGCCGAGCGAGAGCAGCTCCTCGGCCACCTGAGGCGCCGAGCCGGGCTCGAAGAAGATCGCGCTCAGGCGGATGGGCGGCTCCGGCGCCCGCACCTCCTCCAGCATCGCCAGCTGGAGCGTGCGCTGCATGGGGACGACGCCGCAGTAGTGCACGGGCTATCCCCCGAGGCTCCCGCGCAGGCGCTCCACCGCCTCCGCCAGGCGCTCGTCCGGCACCGTGAGCGAGATGCGGAAGAAGCCCTCGCCGTTGGTCCCGTAGGAGCCGCCGGGCGAGACCACCACGCCCGACTCCTCGAGCACCAGCTCGCAGTAGGACGCCGAGGTGTGGCCCTCGGGGACCGGCGCCCAGACGTAGATCGTCCCCTTGGGCGGGGTCACGTCCACACCGATCTCGGCGAGCGCGTCGCACACGAGGTCGCGGCGGCGCTGGTAGATCTCCGTCATCGCCGCGGGCGGGCCGGCGTCGAGCGCCGCCGCGGCCGCCAGCTGGACGGCCTCGAACATGCCGGAGTCGATGTTGGTCTTCAGCTTCCAGTAGGCGGCGACGGCGTCCGCGTTCCCCACGATCGCGGCGCTGCGCCAGCCGGTCATGTTCCAGCCCTTCGAGAGCGAGAACACCTCCACGGCGACCTCCTTCGCACCCGGCGTCTCGAGGAAGCTCGGCGCGACGTAGCCGTCGAAGGTCGTCTCCGTGTACGAGGCGTCGTGCACCACGAGCACGTCGTGCTCGCGCGCGAACTCGACCGCATGCTCGAAGAGCCCGTCGGGCACAACGGCGCCCGTGGGGTTGTTCGGGTAGTTCAGGTACATGAGGCGCGCGCGCCGGGCCACGTCGCCCCCGATCGCATCGAGGTCCGGCGCGAAGCCGCGCTCGGGGAGCAGCGGCATCAGCACGGGCTCGGCGCCCGCCAGCAGCGGGCCGCCCGTGTAGACCGGATAGCCGGGGTCGGTCGCGAGCGCGACGCTGTCCGGGTCGAGGAACGCCAGGTTGAGGTTGAAGACGCATTCCTTGGCGCCCAGCGCCGGGATGATCTCGGTCTCGGGGTCGAGCGTCACGCCGAAGCGGCGCTCGTAGAAACGGGCGAACGCCTCGCGCAGCTCCGGGCGGCCGCGGTTCGAGGGGTACTGGTGCGTGCCCGGGTCGTTCGCAGCGCTCGCGAGCGCGTCGATCACGGACTGCGGCGTGGGCGTGTCGGGGTCCCCGATCCCCAGGCTGATCACGTCGACGCCCGCCGCCTTCTTCTCCCTGATCCTGCGCTCCAGCTCCGCGAACAGGTACGGGGGCAGGCGGTCCAGTCGGCTACTCGGTTGCATTCAGCTCCTTCAGGAGTTCCTCGCTCAGCGTGCCGGCGTAGACGGGCCGCGCCCAGCCGGTCAGGTCCACGTGCATGTCCTCGCGGACCTCTACGACGAGCTCGCCGCCGTCGAGGACCACGGTCACCGGGCTGTCCACCCCGCGCAGCGCGGCGGCCACCGCGGCGCCCGTGGCGCCCGTGCCCGACGACATCGTCTCCCCCACGCCGCGCTCGAAGATGCGGGCGCGGATCTCGGCGGCGCCCGTGCGGCGCCAGAAGGACACGTTCGTGCGGTTCGGGAACAGCTCGTGGCGCTCGATCTCGGGTCCGTAGCGCTGCAGGTCGAGCTGCTCCAGGCCGTCCGGCAGCTCGATCGACACCTGCGGGTTGCCCACCTGCACGAACTGGAAGGCGAACTCGCGGCCGGCGGACGTGAGCGTGCCGGTGCCACCGTCGCCGCCGCTCGGGAAGTCGCTCTCGGCGCGCAGGCGCACCCGCCCGATGTCCATCGTGCAGAGCTCGCCATCGATGCGCGGCCTGATCTCGCCCGCGGCCGTGCGCACCGAGAAGGAGTCGCTGTCGGTCCAGCCGTTGCGGCGCAGGTACATCGCGGCCTGGCGCACGCCGTTGCCGGACAGCTCGGCCTCGGAGCCGTCCGGGTTGTAGATGCGCACCTCGGCGACGAAGCCGGGCTCGTCCGTCTCCCGCAGCAGCAGGATGCCGTCCGAGCCGATCCCCGTGTGCGGCGCGCAGAGGGCGCGCACGCGCCCAGGGGTCAGCTCGAACGGAAGCTCACGTTCCTCGACGATGACGTAGTCGTTGCCGAGCGCCTGCCACTTCTCGAAGCGCACGGCGGAGCACTCTACGCACCCGCGCTAGCGGTGCCCTGAGAACTCGATCACCTGCTGGATCCCGGTCGGCCGGTTGGTGTAGCGCATCGTGTAGGTGAGCAACCCAGGCAGGAACGTGATCCGCTCGCGAGTCGCGTCCGCGCGCCAGGCCGCCGGGTCCGATCCCTGAGCCGCCTCGAGCTCCACCCCTGTGGCCTCCAGCGCGGCCCACAGGGCCGCCCGGCAGACGTTCACGTCCCCGTTGCCGCAGTACTTGTTCGAGAACGGCCCGCGGACC
>DASQER010000260.1:0-7914 GCA_035633575.1 Thermoleophilaceae bacterium | reverse complement strand
GGGAAGGGGCTCTGGAACAGCGTCTCCCCTGACATCTCGCAGTTCTTCCAGGACCTCGGGCTCTCGCCTCAGCACGCGCTCGAGCTGACCTTCCTGCTCGGACTGATCGCGGCGATCCTCCTCGTGGCGGGCGTTTTCTGGCTGGGTGTCCTGGGGGCGAGGAGCGTGGGCGGCGGCTTCAGCGCACGGCGGCTGGCGGGCGAGTTCGTCCACTCGCTCGTGCCGATCGCGCTGGCGTACGTGGCGGCGCACTACTTCACGCTGCTGCTCTTCCAGGGCCAGGCGATGCTGTACCTCGCCTCCGACCCGCTCGGGAAGGGCTCCGACATCTTCGGGACCGCCGACACGCAGATCGACTTCGCCCTGATCGGCGCGAACGCGACCTGGTACTGGCAGGTGGCGTTCGTGGTGGCCGGCCACGTGGCCGCGCTCATGCTCGCGCACGACCGGGCGCTCGCCCTCTACGACGACGCCAAGCTCGCGGTGCGCTCGCAGTACTGGATGCTCGCGGTCATGGTCGGCTTCACCAGCCTGGCGCTCTGGCTACTGTCATCGGCGAACGCATGACGCTGCCGATCGCCCACGCCGGCCACTGGCTCACCTCGATCGCCTACTTCGTGCCGGTGCTGGCCTTCCTGGTGTGGCTGGCCGTGACGCAGATCCGGGAGCGCGCGAATGAGCGCGAGCGACCGGACTCGAACCGGCGACCTCCGGCTTGACAGGCCGGCGCTCTAACCAACTGAGCTACGCCCGCTAGGGACGTCCGAGCATAGCGGTCCGAGCGTCTCCCCAAGGAGCTGGACCGTTTCGAGATCGTGCGCCTCGGGCGAGTTGAAGATCAGCGCGTCGAGGCCCGCGTCGAGCAGCTCGCTCGCCTTCTCGGCCACGGTGTCCGGGTCGCCCGCGAGCACCGTGGCCAGGCGCTCCGGGGGCATGCCGGACCACTGGCGCAGGGCGTCCAGCTTGGCGTCGGCCTCCTCCTGGGTTGGCGCGATGATGACCGTCCCGAGTCGGGTCTTCGTGATCTCCGCGGGGTCGCGCCCGAGCCGCTCGCAGTGGCCCTCCAGCACGCCGATCAGGTGGCGCATGCGGTCTGCATCTCCGAAGAAGTTCGAGGCGTCGGCGTACTGGGCGACCATCCGCAGCGTCTTCTTCTCGCCGCTGCCGCCGATCATGATCGGGATGTCGCCGCGGATCGGCCGCGGGCTGTTGAGCGCCTCGCGGACGCTGTGGTGCTTGCCCTCGTAGGTGGCCCGCTCCTCGCTGAACATCGCGCGGGCGATGTTGAGGTGGTCCTCCAGGCGCTCGAAGCGCTCGCCCAGAGGCGGGAAGTCGAACCCGTACGCCAAGTGCTCCCCCTCGAACCAGGCGGCGCCAATCCCGTGGATGGCTCGCCCGCCCGAGATCACGTCGAGGGTGGTGGTGATCTTGGCGTGGAGCGCCGGGTTGCGGTAGGTGACCCCGCCCACGAGCAGGCTCAGGTTTACCTTGCTCGTGCGCGCCGCCAGCGCCGACAGGATCGTGTTCCCCTCGAGCATCCAGTTCTCGGGCGGCCCGACGCCGGGGATCTGGTGCAGGTGGTCCATGACGAGGACCGTGTCGAAGCCCGACGACTCAGCGGTGGAAGCGATCTCGGACAAACGCTCGAACAGCTGCTCCTCCCCGACCCCGGGGAAGTTGAAGCTCGGGATCTGCAGGCCGAGGCGGATCGGTGCTCGGAGCATCGGCTGAGGATACGCCGGTCACCACTCGCGCAGCCCGTGGGGTAGCTTCCCGCGCGTGCAGCTCGCGGGAGCCAGCGCCCTGGTCACCGGGGCCACCGGAGGCATCGGCAACGCGATCGCCCGCGCGCTCCACGAACGCGGTGCACGTGTGCTCCTCAGCGGCCGCCGCCAGGACGCGCTCGACGAGCTCGCGACCCGCCTCGGGGACCGAGCCGAGGTGGTGGCGGCCGACCTGGCTGAGCGCGGCGGCCCCGCCCGCCTGGCCGAGCGGGCCGGGCCGGTGGACGTCCTGGTAGCCAACGCCGCCCTGCCCGCGAGTGGCCGGCTCGAGGACTTCGAGCCTGAGCAGGTCGACCGCGCCATCGACGTGAACCTGCGCGCTCCGATGCAGCTGACCCGGGCGCTCCTGCCGGGAATGCTCGAGCGCGGGCGCGGCCACGTGGTGCTCGTGTCGTCCCTGTCCGGGAAGGTGGCCTCGCCGCGCTCGGGGGTCTACTCGGCCACCAAGTTCGGCCTGCGCGGCTTCGCCGCCGGCCTGCGCGACGACCTCCACGGCACCGGCGTGGGCGTGACGGTCGTGTTCCCGGGCTTCGTGAGCGAGGCCGGGCTCTTCGCCGAGAGCGGCGTGAGGCTGCCGCCCTGGGTGGGCACGCGCACGCCAGACCAGGTGGCCGCCGCGGTGGTCCGGGGGATCGAGCGGGAGCGTCCGGAGATCGACGTCGCGCCCCTGGGCCTGAGGCTCGGCACGCGCATCGGGGCGCTCGCGCCGGTCACGGTCGCGCGCATTCAGCGCCGTCTCGGCTCGGAGCGGATCGCCGACGCGCTTGCGCAGGCCCAGCGCGGAAAACGCTGAGCCGCGCGGCGACGTTTACATCACAGGCCGCTGAGCTGAGCTGTCCGGCTCGAGCCGCTCCTGCTCGAGGTCGAGCGCCACGCGCACGATGCGCGCCTGCTCGCGCTTGTGGGCCGCCGAGTAGCCCTCGCCGGCCGCGGCCCGCAGCTGGCGGCCGACGTAGTCGTAGGACATCCGCTCGGGGAGGATCTTCGCCATGCGCCGGCGCATGAACGCCCGCGCGCCCATGTTGCGCGGCTCCTCCTGCACCCACACCACGCGTTCAAGGTTCGGGTAGCTCTCCATCAGCTCCACCAGCTCCTCCTCGGGGAACGGGTAGAGCAGCTCCACGCGCACGATCGCGATGTGGCCGGCGGCGTCGCGCTCCTCGTGTCCGACGATGTCGTAGTACACCTTGCCCGAGCAGAGCACGAGCTTCGTGACGGCCTCTCGGCCGCCGTCGGCAAAGCGCGGGTCGTCGATCACGCGCTGGAAATGGCTCTCGGCGAGCTCCTCGAGCGTGGACGTCGCGGCGGGAAGGCGGAGCAGGCTCTTCGGCGTCATCAGGATCAGCGGGCGCGGCTTCGACACGAGCGCCTGGCGGCGCAGCAGGTGGAAGTACTGGGCGGGCGTCGTCGCGTTGGCCACGCGGATGTTGCCCTCCGCCGCGGCCTGCAGGAAGCGCTCGATGCGGGCGCTCGAGTGCTCGGGGCCCGAGCCCTCGTAGCCGTGTGGCAGCAGCAGGGTCAGGCGCGAGGTCTGGCCCCACTTGGCGAGCCCGGACACCATGAACTGGTCCACGATCACCTGGGCCGAGTTCACGAAGTCGCCGAACTGGGCCTCCCAGAGCACCAGGGCGTCGGGCGCCTGGACGCTGTAGCCGTACTCGAAGCCGACGCACGCCTGCTCGGAGAGCGGGCTGTTGTGCAGCTCGAACGGGGCGTTGGCGTCGCGCAGGTGCTGGAGCGGGCTGTAACGCTCGCCGGTCTTCGAGTCGTGGAGCACTGCGTGGCGCTGGCTGAACGTGCCGCGCTCGGTGTCCTGGCCGGTCAGTCGCACGGGCACGCCCAGCGCGAGCAGCGAGGCGAACGCGAGCGCCTCCGCGTGCGCCCAGTCGATCGGCCCGCCCGCCTCGAGCGCCTCGCGGCGCCGCTCGAGGAACGGCCTGAGCTTGCGGTGCAGGTCGAAGCCGTCGGGCAGGCGCAGCAGCTGGTCGCCGAGCGAGCGCAGCGTGTCCTCGGCCACGGTGGTGCGCGGCTCGCGGCTCATGGTGCGGTCGAGCTCGTGCGTGCCGGTGTCGGGCGGCGCGCCGATCGACTCCTTCAGCTCCGCGTGCGCCGCGCCGACGCGCTCGTAGGCCTCGCTCGCCATGCGCTCGGCCTCTTCCTCGGTCACGACGCCCTCCGCGACCAGGCGGTCCGCGTAGAGCTTTCGCACCGCCGGGTGGTTCTTGATCAGCTTGTACATCTGCGGCTGCGTGTACGCCGGCTCGTCGGTCTCGTTGTGGCCGAAGCGGCGGTAGCCGATGAGGTCGATGAGCGCGTCGCGGCCGAAGGTCTCGCGGAAGGCGTGCGCCAGGCGCACGGCGGAGACGCAGGCCTCCACGTCGTCGGCGTTCACGTGGATGATCGGCACGTCGAAGCCCTTCGCGGGGTCCGACGCGTACCGCGTGGAGCGGCTCTCGTGGGGATCGGTCGTGAAGCCGAGCTGGTTGTTCGCGATCAGGTGGATCGTGCCGCCCGTCGAGTAGCCGGGCACCGCCTGGAGGTTGAGCGTCTCGGAGACGATGCCCTGGGCCGGGAAGGCGGCGTCGCCGTGAATCAGCACGGGCACCACGGCGGCCGGGTCGTGCGCCAGCTCGCGCGCCTTGCGGGTCGTCTGGTCGGCCCGGGCGCGACCCTCGATCACCGGGTTCACGTACTCGAGGTGGCTCGGGTTGGGGGAGAGCGTGACCGTCACCGCGCGACCCGACTCCGTTGCGTAGGTGCCGCTCGCGCCGTAGTGGTACTTCACGTCGCCGGTCCCGCCCTCGGGCGCGGCCGTGTCGACGGCCAGCGTCCCCTCGCCCTCGAACTCGGCCAGGATCGCCGCGTAGGGGCGCCCGACGGTGTGAGCGAGGACGTTCAGCCGCCCCCGGTGCGCCATGCCGAGCACCACCTCGCGCGCGCCGGCCGCCGCGCCCAGCTCGATCGTCTCGTCGAGCATCGGCACGACCGCGTCGAGCCCCTCGATCGAGAACTGCTTCTTGCCCAGGAAGGCCTTGTGCAGGTAGGTCTCGAGCGCCTCGACCTCGGACAGCCGCTGGAGCAGCCGCCGGCGCGCGTCGGCGTCGAGCGGCTGGCGGTAGGTGCCGGACTCGATCGCCTGGCGCAGCCACACGCGCTGCTCGTGGTCGGAGATGTGCTCGATCTCGTAGGCGATCGTGCCGGTGTACGTCTCGCGCAGTTGCGGGAGGGCGTCGGCGAAGGTGTCGCCGGGCACGGCCACGCGCAGGATCGACGCCGGGATGCGGCGCATCAGCTCCTCGTTCAGCCCCACCGTGGCGGGCTCGAGCGCCGGTTCGCCCACGGGCTCGGAGCCGAGCGGGTCGAGCCGCGCGGCGAGGTGGCCGTGCATGCGGTGGGCCTTCACGAGCGAGGTGGCCGCCTGGACGGCCTGGAGCAACGCGGCGTCCGCCACCGTGGCGGCGGCGGGGGTGGTGGCGGCGGGAACCGGCTCGGCGGCGGTCACCGGCGCGGGCTCCGGCAGGCCCTCGGCCCGCGCGTCCAGCCCCATGGCCTCGAAAACCGCGTCGTAGAAGCCGTCCGCGCCCTGGAGCAGCTGGTCGATGCGGCGCAGGAAGGCCCCTGACTCCGCGCCCTGGATCACGCGGTGGTCGTAGGTGGAGGTCATCGTCATGACCTTCTGCACGCCGAGCTCGGCGAGCTTGCCGGGATCGGCGGCGGTCATGCCGGGCGGGTAGCCGATCGCGCCGGTGGCCACGATCGTGCCCTGGCCGGGCATCAGCCGCGGCACGCTCGCCACGGTGCCGATCCCGCCGGGGTTGGTGAGCGTGATGTTCGCGCCCTGGTAGGCGTCGGGCTGCAGCGTGTTGTCGCGCGCGCCCACCACGAGCTCGTCGTAGCGGGCCACGAAGTCGGCGAAGCGGAGCTCGCTCGCGTCGCGCAGCACCGGCACCACGAGCGAGCGCGTGCCGTCCTTGCGCTCCACGTCCACCGCGAGCCCGAGGCTCACCGTGGCGGGGGTGACCCGCTGCGGCTTGCCGTCCTGCTCGGCGTAGGCGTGGCCCATGACCGGCATGTCGCGGGCGGCCTGAACGATCGCCCAGGCGATCAGGTGCGTGAAGGAGAGCTTCCGGCCGCCCGCCTTGAGCTCCTTGCGGCGGCCGTCCAGGACGTCCACCGGCAGCGTGCGGAAGCTCGTGGCCGTCGGGATCGAGCGGCTCTCGTTCATGAACTTCACGAGCGTCGCGGCGGGGCCGCGGATGGGCTCAGCGCCCGCGGGCGGCGGGGCGGACGCCTCGGCCGGCGCGCCGTTGCCCTCGACCGCGGCCAGCACGTCCTCCTTGGTCACGCGCCCGCGCGGGCCGGACCCCTGGATGGCGCTGACGTCCACGCCGTGCGCGCTGGCGATGCGCGCCGCAACCGGCGTGGCGTTGCCGCCGTTCGCCGCGGGGGACGCCGGAGAACGATCCTCCGCCGCGGGCCGGCCGGCGGCCTCGGACACGGCGGCCGGCCGCGTCTCGGTCGGCTCGGCGCTCGGCTGGACCGGTCCGCTCGGCGCGCCGGCGCCGGCCGCGATGCGGCAGAGCACCGACCCGACCGGGACCGTCTCGTCGGCCTCGACCAGGATCTCGGCGATCGTGCCCGCCACCGGGGAGGGCAACTCGGCGTCGACCTTGTCGGTGGAGATCTCGACGAGCGGGTCGTCCACGGCGACCGTGTCGCCGGGCTTCACGCGCCACTCGAGCACGGTTCCCTCAGCCACCGAATCGCCCATCTCGGGGAAGGAGACGTCCACGAGCTCTCCGCCGCCTGAATCCGGCGGCGGCGCGTCTCCGTCTCCGTCTCCGTCGGGCTCTATCTCACCGAGCACGCTTCCCACCTGTACCGTCTCATCGGCCTCGGCGGCGATCTTCACAAGGGTTCCGGCGACGGGGGCGGGAACCTCCGCATCGACCTTGTCTGTGGAGATCTCGACCAGCGGCTCGTCGGCCTCTACCCGGTCGCCGACCTGCTTCAGCCACGCGAGGATCGTGCCCTCGGTGACCGACTCCCCCATCTGGGGCATGGTTATCTGGACGCTGGTAGCGCGCGTTGCCATCGCGGCCCCCAACTGTAGCCCCCGCTGCGGGCGCCGCTAGCTTGTGGGCGCTGAGGACCATCCGCACGGTGGCTCCGCCAAGGCCGAGCGCCTGCGGGTGGAGCCGTAGTCGCCGGCGCGGTGCGAAGCTACGCCGCCATGACCGGTCGGCGGCGCAAGTTCTGGGGCTGGGGCTTCGAGGACCAGCAGCCGCCGCACGAGCAGGTCGAGGCGGCGGCCGCCGCGGCTCGCGAGCACCTCGGCTTTCCGCCCGGCGTCGTGGAGCGGCCCGTGCGGCTCGAGGACCTCGAGCTGCCGGCGCCGCGACTCGAGCCGCCCGCGTCGCTCGCGGGCATCTGCCGCAGCGACTCCTACGAGCGCGCGGCCCACGCGTACGGGAAGTCGTATCGCGACGTGGTGCGCGCCTTCCGCGGCCGCTTCGACAACCCGCCCGACGTGGTGGCCCACCCGGGCGACGAGGCCGACCTGGAGCGCGTGCTCGCCTGGTGCGAGGAGGCGAACGCCGCCGCGATCCCCTTCGGCGGCGGCACCAGCGTGGTCGGCGGCGTCGAGCCGCCGCGCGACGGCGATCGCGCCGGGTCGGTGACCATCGATCTCAAACGAATGGACCGGGTCCTCGAGGTCGACACGGTGTCAAGGGCGGCGCACATCCAGGCAGGCGCGACCGGCCCGGGACTCGAGGAACAGCTACGCGACCACGCCCTGACGCTGCGTCACTTCCCGCAGTCATTCGAGTACTCGACGCTCGGGGGCTGGATCGCCACGCGCGCCGGTGGGCACTACGCGACGCTCCACACCCACATCGACGACTTCGTGGAGTCGCTGCGCGCGCTCACCCCACGCGGCCCCTGGGAGAGCCGCAGGCTGCCGGGGTCGGGGGCGGGCCCGAGCCCCGACCGCATGCTGATCGGCTCGGAGGGCATCCTCGGCGTGATCACGGAGGCATGGATGCGCGTGCAGGACGCGCCGGTGTTCAAGGAGTCGGCTGCGGTGCTCTTCGAGTCCTTCGAGCAGGGCGCCGCGGCCGTTCGTGCG
>DASQER010000259.1:0-9364 GCA_035633575.1 Thermoleophilaceae bacterium | reverse complement strand
CCGGGACCGACGGGCTGCCGGCCACGTCCACGAGCGCCAGCCGGGGCGTCTCGGGAAGGTCGCTGCGCTCACCGCGGAGCTCGCGGTAGGCGCCGAGCAACGTCTCCACGAGCACCGGGAGCATCGGCGTGTACGAGGTCTCGAACTCGGCGCTCACGCGCGGAAGGTCAATGGCGCGCCGGAGCCCCTCGTGGAGGACGTCCGTGTAGCCGATGCCGGCCGGCGAGTCGGCGTTGAACTCGAGGAACTTCACGTCGTAGCCCTGGAGGAAGGCGTCCAGCCTGCAGATCTTCAGTGGGCGCGAGAAGCCTGGGTCGAGCCGGATCAGCGCGTCCTCGGCGGGCGGCACGGCCAGCTCCTCGCGCAGCCGCTCGTCGATGGCGTAGGCGTCGCAGAAGCGGTCGAGCACCAGCGAGAGGCAGGCCACGGCGCGCCGCACCCGGTGGAGCTGCCCGGGCGACACGAAGTGCGGCATCAGCACGAACGGGATCGTGCGCCCCGCGAAGACCACGTCGTGCCCGGCGAGCCAGCGCTCGATCTCCTCCTCGATGCCGGCGCAGCGGTCGCCCAGCTTGGAGAGCTCGACCAGATGCTGCAGCTTCAGGTTGTTGACGTGGTCGATCACCCCTCTGGTCCCGACTGTACCCCGTAAGGTTCCCGCGCCATGCGCCCCGTCCACTCCCTCGGCGTCTTCATTCCCGTCGCGATTGGGCTCGAGCTGGCGCACGCGTCGCCGGTGCTGGTGTTCGGGGCCGCCGCGCTGGCGGTGATCCCGTGCGCCGCCGTGATGGGCGAGGCCACGGAGGCGATCGCGGCGCGCACGGGGCCGGGCATCGGTGGGCTCATGAACGTGACCTTCGGCAACGCGCCCGAGCTGATCATCGCCCTCTTCGCTCTCAACAAGGGCCTCCAGGAGGTCGTGAAGGCGTCGATCGTCGGCTCGATCATCGGCAACATCCTGCTCGTGATGGGCGCGGCGATGTTTGTCGGCGGGCTGCCGCGCGCGAAGCAGACCTTCAGCCAGACCGCCGCCAACGCGCAGTCGGCGATGCTGATGCTGGCGCTGGCCGCGCTCGTGTTCCCTGCGCTCTTCCAGCTGATCCACGGGGGCGGGCTCCCGTCGGTGGGCGAGCAGCGCGTCGACTTCGGCTCCGACCTCGAGCACCTCTCGATCGGTGTCGCCGTCGTGCTGCTCGTGAGCTACGTCGCGGGCCTGATCTTCTCGCTCAAGACCCACCGCGACGTCTTCAATCCCTACGAGCACGAGACCGAGGACGAGGCGCACCACCGCTGGCCGGTCCGCCGGGCCGCTCTCTACCTGGCGCTCTCGGCGGTGGCAGTGGGCGTGATGAGCGAGGTCCTGGTCGGCTCGATCAGCGAGGCGTCCGACGACATCGGCCTGTCGGAGTTCTTCGTCGGAGTCTTCATCGTGGCCATCGTCGGCAACGCGGCGGAGCACTGGGTGGCCGTGCTCGTGGCGGCGAAGGACAAGATGGACCTGGCCGTGAACATCGCGATCGGATCGAGCGCTCAGATCGCGCTGTTCGTGGCGCCCGTCCTCGTGCTGCTCTCATTCGTCGTCGGCCCGGCACCGATGGCGCTCGTCTTCAACGGCTACGAGCTCGGGGCGCTGCTGTTCGCGGTGCTGATCGCGAACCTGGTCACGCAGGAGGGCGAGTCGAACTGGTTCGAGGGCGTGCAGCTGATCGCGCTGTACGCGGTGCTCGGGCTGGTCTTCTACTTCGCCTGAGCCCGGGCGAGCGCCGCGCTGCGCCGCTGTGCACAGTGTCGAACATGACTGTCGTAACGACAGGCGTATGGCGCCTCGGCTCCGAGCTCGGGCACACGCCGGGCCACAGCGCCATCCTGTTCGCCGACCGCGGGGTGCTGTTCGCGGGCGACGCGATGTGCACCCTCAACGACCTCGCTGGCGCGGCTCGCGGAGACCGGAGCGGACACGGTGCTGGTGGGCCACGGCTAGAGAGCCGATTTCCACGCCCCGGACCTTAGAGTGAGGGCATGCTCGGTCACGTGGTAGTCGGTACCTGGAGCGGCGGGCGCTTCATGCACTTCGGCGAGCCGATCTCCGACGAGCGCCTCGAGGCGCTGCTGCACCCGGGGCGCGGGATCGACACGGTGATCACCGCCGACGCCTACGGCGCAGGCGAGGCGGACGCCCTGCTGGGCCGCGCCCTCGCCGGGGTGCCCCGCTCCGAGTACGCGCTGGCCGGTGCGGTCGGCCACGACTTCTACGAGGGCGAGCGCGAGGGGGCGAAGGGCTTCCCTCGCTTCACGGACCCGCGCCTGCGCGCCCCCGACGGCTACCGCGACTACCTTCGCATGGCCGTCGAGCGCAGCCTCGAGCGCTGCGGCGTCGACTACTTCGACCTGCTGCTGCTCCACAACCCGGACCGCCGCGGCTTCGAGTCGCCCGAGGTCTGGGAGGCGCTGCGCGAGCTGCGCGACCAGGGCCTCGCGCGTGCGCTCGGCCTCGCGCCCGGGCCCGCCAACGGCTTCACGCTCGACGCGATCGGCTGCTTCGAGCGCTACGGCGAGGTCATCGACTGGGCAATGCTGATCCTCAACCCGTTCGAGCCCTGGCCGGGCGAGCTCGCCCTCGACGCCGCGGCGCGGCACGGCGTGAAGGTGCTCACGCGCGTGGTGGACTACGGCGGCCTCTTCCACGACGACGTCCTGCCCGGCCACAGCTTCGACGGCCACGACCACCGCGGCTTCCGCCCCGAGGGCTGGGTGGAGGCGGGGCGCGAGCGCCTGGAGCGGATTCGCCCGATCGCCGAGCGCCACGGGCTCACGCCTCTGCAGCTGGCGTGCGTCTGGAACCTCGCCCACGATGCGGTCGAGTCGGTCGCGCCCACCCTCATCCAGGAGGCCGGGGCGGACGCGAAGCCGATCGAGCAGAAGCGGGAGGAGCTGGCGGCGGTGCCCGCCGAGCCGGTGCTGAGCCACGAGGAGATCGCGGAGATCCGCGCGGTGGGCGACAACACCGGCTCCATGCTCCTGAAGGGCGCCACCCCCGACCACGAGGGTGACGAGCGCCCGGATCGCTGGGAGCTCGGGCCCGAGCAGGCCGAGCTGGCCGCTCGCTGGGGCATCGACCCCGAACGCGATCTCCGAACCACCATTGTCGAGGCCCGGAAGGCCCTGCGCTAGGGGCGCTGCAGCAGCTCGGCGCAGCGCTGGAGGGCCTCGGTTTCCTCCGGGCGCGCCTCGTCGAGGCACTTCGCGTAGTCCTGGAAGTCCTTCGCCTCGGGGCCGGTCGCGCCGCCCGGCGCAGCGGGCGCGGCCTCCTGTGAGCCGTCGGGGAGGCCGGGGAGCGTTCCGCCGCCGCCGAGCGAGCGCGTGAGCGCGGACAGCGGCCGGGCGTTCGCCGGCGCCTCGATCTGCTGGTCCCCGTTCACGTCCGCGAGCTCGATCTCGAACTCGATCGACCCCGACTGGATGCCGCCGAGCCCCTGGCGGCTCTCCTCGGGGACGTCGAACTCGATCTTGCCGGCCACGCGCCGGATGATGTCGTCCTGCTCGCCCACGTAGACGTGGAAGGTGGGGTCGCGCACGACCTCCCCGACCCTGCGGATGTCCTCGGCGCTGAGCGGCTGGGGCGGCGCCTGCCCCGTCGCGCCCCCGAGCGCCGCGCCGGACTTGCGCACGAACTCGTTCAGGTTGCGCATCACGGCCTCGACGTCGAGCTTCCCGGACACGTGGCGGGCCTTCACCCCGGCGATCTCCTCCTCGCCCTCGTCCTTGGCGTCCGCGAGCCAGGTGCGGGGGTCGAGCCCGAGACCCCGCAGCGAGCCGCGCCGGTCCCGGTTCTGGGCGATCGAGCGGTTCGCCTTCGCGACCTCCGAGGCGGGCTGCTCGTAGTAGACGTCCTGGAACTTCACGAACGCCCGGTCTCCGGTGGAGAGGAACCCTGTCGTCACCGTCTGCCCGCCCCCGTCGGTGCCAACCTTCAGGTCGATGTCCACGGACGGGAGCTTGCCCTCGTTGGTGCGAAACGGCCCCGCGGCCGTGATCCGCACCGGACGGTCCAGGCCGGGGCTACCCTTGAGCTGGACCTGTGCGTCCAGCTTCAGGTTCGCGCTCTTGATCGACGAGCTGAACGCCTTGTCGAGCAGGTCCTGGACGTTCTCCTTGTCGTCGCCACCGCCGCAGGAGGCGAGCGCCAGGGTGGCGAAGAGCAGGGCGAGCAGGGCGCGGCGCACGCGGCGCAGCCTAGCTGGGCGCACCGCAACTCGGTGCGATTCAGGACGTTGGACAACCGGATGGGGTACTTGAAGCGAATCGCAGCTATCGCCGTCCTCGCGGCGGCCCTCCTGGCCACGCCCGCCCAGGCCGGGCAGGTGATCGTCGTGGACGGCACCCGCGCCCAGCGGGTGGAGGACCCGGCGGTCCCGACCCGGGCCGAGATCGCCCTGGCGGCGCCGGGACGAACCGCGGCCGCCTCGTCCTCGCGGACGGCCCGCAGCTCCAGCAGGGGCGGGCGGCAGGCGGTGTACGCGGCGCTCCGCAGCGAGCTGCGCAGGAAGCGGATCGCGAGGGCCGACTATCGCCGCTGGCGCGCCACGTACGTGCGCTCGGTACGCACGCTCCGGGGCCTGCGAGGGGCGCGGGCCACCCAGCTCCGCTACGTCCTGACGTCCGTCGAGTCGCTCGCGCTGGGGCGGCGCCTCGGCGCCAGCCGCATGCCGGTGGCGTTCCTCCAGCTCGAGCGCAACCGCCAGTACTGGCGCGCGCTCCCCTACCCCGCTCCCGGCGACCAGGTGAGCTTCAGGGGCAGCGAGATCCTCTTCCAGTACTTCGCGGGCGAGGGCCTCCAGCTGCACCCGCTCTCGACCTTCAAGAAGGCGAACCAGCTGTACGGCTTCTGCGCGCGGGCGGAGCCGAGCTGCGACCAGGCGGCCCTTCGCCGCATCCTCGACGAGATGACCGCGCTCGCGGTGAAGCGCGGGCGCGGCTTCATCGCCTGGGAGTACCTCTTCTACTTCGGCGGCGGGACGCCCCCCTGGATGAGCGGCATGGCGCAGGCCACCGGGATCCAGGCGCTCGGGCGGGCGGCGGACCTGCTCGGCGAGCCGAAGTACGCGGCGACGGCCCGCCGGGCGCTCGGGGCCTTTGAGACCGGGCCGCCCTCGGGCGTGCGCACCACCGGCCCGCGCGGCGGCGTGCACTACCTCCAGTACTCGTTCGCCCCCAGCCTCTACATCTTCAATGCCTTCCTGCAGTCGCTGATCGGGCTGCACGACTTCAACCGCAGCGTGGGCGACGAGCGCGCGGCGCGGCTCTTCGCCGAGGCCGAGCCCGAGGCGCGCGCGGAGGTTCCGTTCAGCGACGTGGGCGACTGGTCGCTCTACAACTACGCGGGCCACGAGTCGGCCGTGGGCTACCACGAGCTGTTGCGCGAGTTCCTCGAGAGCATGTGCAAGCGCCGGCTGGGACAGGTCTACTGCGAGTACGGGAAGCGCTACCGCGGCTACCAGGTCGACCCGCCCGAGCTGACCTGGAAGGGACCGGCGCTGGCCGCCGAGGGCGAGCCGGCGGCGATCCGCTTCGACGTCTCCAAGCTCTCCGCCGTGGAGGTGAGGGTCACGAGGCCGAGCGGGAAGGTCGTGTTCAGCCGGCTGGCCACCTTTCGGCGCGGGAGCGGCTCCTTCACGTGGATCCCGCGCGGGCCCGGGCTCTTCAGCGTGGAGGTCGCGGCGAAGGAGCTGCGTACCGGTCTCGGCAAGCGCGACCGCGACGGCGGCGAGATCGAGGTCGAGGACCGACCCGGCTAGCATCCGGCGCCGAATGGCGCCTCGCACGATCCTCTACACCGGGAAGGGCGGCGTCGGGAAGACGAGCGTCGCCGCCGCCACGGGCAGGCGCTGCGCCGCCGCCGGCCTGCGAACCGTCGTCCTCTCCACGGACCCGGCCCACAGCCTCTCCGACTCGCTCGAGGCGGAGCTGGGCGCCGAGCCGGTTCAGGTCGAGGCGAACCTCTTCGGCCAGGAGGTGCAGGCCCAGGAGGAGATGGAGCGCCACTGGGACGGCGTGCAGGAATGGCTCGGCGACCTGCTGGCCGAGCGCGGCATCGACCGCATCTCGGCCGAGGAGCTGACCGTCCCGCCCGGCATGGACGAGCTGTTCTCGCTGCTCTGGATCAAGCGCCATCACGAGGAGGGCGAGTTCGACTGCGTGGTCGTGGACTGCGCGCCAACCGGCGAGACGCTGCGACTGCTCTCGTTCCCGGACGTCGTGACCTGGTGGCTCGAGCGCATCCTGCCCTCGCAGCGCAAGCTCGCTCCGCTCGCACGCACGCTCTTCGACATGCCGCTGCCCGGCAACGCCGTGTTCGACGACGTCGAGCGCCTGGCGCGCAACCTCGTGGCGATGAACGGCATCCTCCGCGACCGCGCGCGCACCACGATCCGGCTCGTGACGAGCCCGGACCGGATGGTGGTGAAGGAGTCGATGCGGACGTTCACCTACCTGAACCTCTACGGCTACCTCACCGACGCGGTGGTCGTGAACCGGCTGCTGCCCGCCGAGGGCTACTTCGCCGCGTGGCGCGAGACCCAGGAGGAGCAGCTCGAGCTCGTGCGCTCGGCGTTCGCGCCCGTGCCCGTCCTCACCGCCGACTACTTCGAGCGCGAGGTGGTGGGCGCGGAGATGCTGGACAGGCTCGGGGAGGCGGTGTTCGCCGAGCACGACGCCGCGGCGATCCTGCACGGCCGCCTCTCGCAGGAGCTCGTGACCGACAACGGGCGCGCGACCCTGCGCGTGGACGTGCCGTTCGCCGAGCGCGGCGACCTCAGCCTGAAGAAGATCGGGCTCGAGGTGATCGTCCGGGTCGGCGGCCAGAAGCGGACCATCATGCTGCCCCCCGCGATGGCCGCGTACGCGGCAGCGGGCGCCCGCTTCGACGACGGCGCGCTGGAGATCGTGTTCGAGAAGAGCTCCGATGGACACTGAGCGAGGCCCCCACGAGAACCTCGACCCGGCCGCGCTCTTCGTCCTGCTGGACGGCCTGCGGCGAGCGGCCCCGCGCGAGCTCGAGGGTCAGGTCAGCAACCTCATCCGCGAGTTCCTCCTGACGCTCCGATCCCTGATCGACTGGTACCTGGAGCGCCTCGACCGGCCCGCGCGCGAGCCCGAGGTCGAGGACATCCCGATCGACTAGCGCCCGCGGGGTGCCCGGCGCTTACCGCCGCGGTGAAGGGGTGGTTCACAACTCGCCTTTCGTCACTCCGAGAAGGGCGTGTGTTCTGTTGGGCGCTCTATGCGCGTGTCAACGTGCCGACCCCACCTGCGCGAGGGGTCGAGTGGTGAGTTGTTCACGTGGCATGGTCGCAGGCCGACGTGGTGCCGAGCGCATCCGGGCCGGCTCGGACCAACCTGCATGGACCTTCGCCGCATCTTGGGGCGTACTCTCGATACTCGCTCTACGCTGCCCCACAGATGCTTCGGCGTGTTCTCGTAGTCGCTGCTGTTGGAGCTTCCCTTGGGGGCTGCGCGGACGACCGCGAGGCCGTTCGCGACAGCCGAACGCTCGACCGGTCAGCCGGGCCGACGAGCACCGAGCAGGGCTCTGGCTCGCGAACCTCCGCCGTGGCCGAGCGTTGCGTGGACCTGGTTCCGTCGCGGGATGTCCCGCTGCTGTGCCCCGTGTGGCTCCCCTCGCGCGGATGGCATGGGCGGTTGCTGACCGGCACGAGATGCGAGTACCTCGTTGACTTCAATGCGAATCACGCCGGAGGGCTGGGGGCCTTCCACGCGCTCGCCGGCGGACGCTGCGGCGAGTTCTCGCTCCAGACGCGGAGAGGCGGATGGCCGGCGAAGCTCAGACGCACACGAGACCTACGGCTTGTCGGGACCAAGCCGCTCAAGCCTGGACAGAAGAAGTTCGAGCTCGTGCGCCTGCGCGTGCTGCGGCGTGTGCGTATCGCCGGCCACCGTGGACTGCTGCTCAAGGCCGTGCCCTACCCGAGCGGAGGCGTGCACGGCGGGCACATCGCGGCCGTCTGGAGTCAAGACGGTGCGGGCTACGCGGTCAGTCTCCACTTCGAGCCCCGGCCGAGCGCCGCCCCGACGCAGAAGCGCGCTGCCGTGCTCCAGGCCGCGGAGGCGATGAGCGGGTTCACTCCGCCTTCCGCCGACCCCGGGTCCTGAGCAGCGGGCGCAGGACCTGAACAACCTCCGTGGCGCCCTTCGACTAGCCCTCTCTGCCGCCCTCGGGGAGGCGCGGCAGGCCCTTCGGGCCGGCGTCCCTCAGGATCATGCTCCAGAGGCGGCGCACCTGCTGCGGGTGGCCGTGCGCCACGTTGCGGTGCTCGCCGCGGTCGCGGCGGCGGTCGTAGAGGCGCAGCTCCTCGCGGCGGTTGCCGGCGATCAGGAGCCAGCGCTCGTCGCCGGCGCTCACGTAGGTGTTGTAGGAGGCGGTCCTGTAGCTGCGCTTCCTGCGCGGCCGCCTGCCGTTCAGGAGCGGCGAGAGGTCCACGCCGTTCATGCCGCGCGGCTCCCTCACGCCTAGGACGGACAGCACGGTGGGCCCGATGTCGTGCGTCGAGGCGTAGTAGCTGCTCGCCCGCCCCTTGGCCTTGCCGCCGGGGTGCCTGATCATCAGCGGCACGTGGGTGAGCTCCTGGTGCATCTCGGAGTAGCGCTTCCCGACCCAGCCGTGCTCCCCCAGCAGCACGCCGTGGTCGCTCACCAGCACGAGCAGCGTGTTCTCGTCCAGGCCGAGGTTCGCGAGCCGGTCGAGGAAGCGGCCGAGCCAGACGTCCACGAGCGTGACCTCCGCGGCGTAGAGCTGGCGCATCCGGCGCAGGAGGCCGCGCGACAGGTCGAGGTCGCGGTAGCGCGCGCCCGGGGTTTCGAACGGCTGGATCGGCTCGACCCCGTTCGCGCGGGCAGGGCCGTACATGTCGATCAGGCGGCGCGGCGCGTCCCAGGGCTCGTGGGCGTCGAAGCAGTCGATCACGAGCGCGAACGGCTGCATGGCGCGCGCCCATTCGATCCAGGACATCCCGTCGCGGAACACCTGTGCCGCGTTGTAGTCCTTCTCGTCCCGTCCCGGCGGGTTCATCGCCAGGTAGTTGGTCATGCGCCGCTCTGCGCTGGTGCCCCGCAGCGCCTTCGGGAGGTGGTGGTCGAGCTCGCGCCGGGACACCCGCCGGCTCGGCTTGCGCCGCAGCGGGACCTGGCCTTCGACCAGCTCGACCCTGTCGAACGTGCCCCGGAAGCGCCGGTGCACCGGCCGCAACAGGTGCGGGTTGTCGGTCACGTAGCCCGTGGTCCAGCCGGCCTTGCGCAGCGTCTCCGTCCACATCTCGCCGTCGCTTCCGACGGGCTCCCAGCCGGGCTG
>DASQER010000258.1:0-5344 GCA_035633575.1 Thermoleophilaceae bacterium | reverse complement strand
CGAAGGCCTACGCGGTTTCCGCGTCACGGGCTGATCACTCCCACTCGATCGTCGCCGGCGGCTTCGACGAGAGGTCGAGCGCGACGCGGTTGATGCCGGGGACCTCGTTGATGATCCGCGACGAGATCGTCTCGAGCAGGTCGTAAGGCAGCCGCGCCCAGTCGGCGGTCATCGCGTCCTCGGACGTGACCGCGCGAATCACGATCGGGTACTCATACGTGCGTTCGTCGCCCATCACGCCGACGGAACGGATCGCAGGGAGCACGGCGAAGCACTGCCACAGCTCGCGGTAGAGCCCTGCGCGCCGGATCTCCTCCAGCAGGATCGCGTCGGCTTCGCGCAGGATCTCGAGCCGCTCGTTCGTCACCTCGCCGATGATCCGGATCGCGAGCCCGGGCCCCGGGAACGGATGCCGCCAGACCATCCGCTCGTGCAGGCCGAGCTCCGCGCCGACTCGGCGCACCTCGTCCTTGAAGAGCATCCGCAGCGGCTCGACGAGCTCGAACTCGAGATCCTCCGGCAGCCCGCCGACGTTGTGATGCGACTTGATCGTGGCCGCGCCCGTGCCGCCGCCCGACTCGATCACGTCCGAGTAGAGGGTGCCCTGCACGAGGTAGCCGGGGTCGCCGAGCTTGCCGGCCTGCTCCTCGAATACGCGGATGAACTCCTCGCCGATGATCTTGCGCTTGCGCTCCGGGTCCGTCACGCCGGCCAGCCGGTCGAGGAAGCGCTGCTCGGCGTCGACCGCGATCAGCGGCACGTTGAACTGGTCGCGGAAGGCGGCCACCACCTGGTTGCCCTCGTTCTTGCGCATCAGGCCGTGGTCGACGAAGACGCAGGTGAGCTGGTCCCCCACCGCCTTGTAGGTGAGCAGCGCGGCGACCGAGGAGTCGACGCCTCCGGAGAGCCCGCAGATGACCTTGCCGTGGCCCACCTGCTCGCGGATGCGCGCCACCTGCTCGTCGATCACGGAGGCCGCGCTCCAGCCCATGTCGCAGCCGGCGATCTCGCGCAGGAAGGTCTCGAGGATCGTCGTGCCGTAGGGCGTGTGCACCACCTCGGGGTGGAACTGGATCCCGTAGAGCCCGCGCTCGGCGTTCTCTATCGCGGCGACGGGCGACTCCGTGGAGGAGGCCAGCGCGGTGAAGCCGGTCGGCGGCTCGTAGACGGTGTCGCGGTGGCTCATCCAGCAGGACTGCTCGGCGGGCGTGGCGGCCAGCAGCCGCCCGTGCTCCGCCACAGTGAGGTGCGAGCGGCCGAACTCGCCGACCTCCGCGCCCTCCACGCGGCCGCCCAGCTCGAGGACCATCGCCTGCATGCCGTAACAGATCCCGAGCACCGGGATGCCGAGCTCGAGCAGCTCGCGGCGCAGCTTGGGGGCATCGTCGGCGTACACCGAGGCCGGGCCGCCCGAGAGGATCAGCCCCTTCGGCCGGCGGCGCGCGATGTCGTCGACCGGCACGTGGTGCGGCAGCAGCTCGGCGAACACGCCGCACTCGCGCACCCTGCGGGCGATCAGCTGGGAGTACTGGCCCCCGAAATCGAGGACCAGGACTTCATCCGTGGCAGGCGGCGCGGCTGTGGCGGTCGCCGTTCCGGTGGCCGCCTGCGTGCTCACTCGCCGACTAGCGCCGGATCCGGGGTCGCGCTCCAGTCCGAGTCCGGATGCGCCACCGCCGCGGAGGTGGCGCCCATCCCGACCCCCTGCTCCTGCTGGAGCTGCTTGCCCTCCGACTGGAGCGCCGGCGCCACCATCACCTCGGCCTTGTGGAACGCCGGGATGTCCTCATAGCCGCAGGTGGCCATGGAGGTGCGCAGGCTGCCCATGAGGTTGAACGTGCCGTCGTTCTCGTGGGCGGGGCCGAGCAGGATCTGCTCGAGCGTGCCGTTCTGCGTGGTCTTCACGCGCGCGCCGCGCGGAAGCGACGGGTGGAAGGTGGCCATGCCCCAGTGGTAGCCGCGCCCGGGCGCCTCGTAGGCGCGGGCGAGCGGGGAGCCGATCATCACGGCGTCCGCTCCGCAGGCGAACGCCTTGGAGATGTCGCCCCCGTTGCGCATGCCGCCGTCAGCGATCACCTTCACGTAGTCGCCGGTCTCCAGCATGTGCTGGGAGCGCGCCGCCGCCACGTCCGCGATCGCCGTGGCCTGCGGGACGCCGATGCCGAGCACGCCGCGCGTGGTGCAGGCCGCTCCCGGGCCGACGCCGACGAGCACCGCCTCGGCGCCCGTGCGCATCAGGTGCAACCCGGTGGCGTAGGAGGCGCAGCCGCCGACGATCACGGGGACCGGGACCTCGCGGATGAACTCCTTGAGGTTGAGCGGCTCGGTCTTGGTCGAGACGTGCTCCGCGGAGACCACGGTGCCCTGGATGACGAGCACGTCGAGCCCCGCCTCCATCGCCGTGTCGTAGTAGTCGCGCACTCGCTGGGGAGTGAGCGAGGCCGCCGCGACGACGCCCTGCTCCTTGATCTCGCGAATCCGCTGCCCGATCAGCTCCTCCTTGATGGGCTCCGCGTAGATGCGCTGCATCTCCGAGGTCGCGACCTCCTTGGGCTGCTGCGCGATCCGCTCGAGCTCGGCGTCCGGGTCCTCGTAACGGGTCCAGATCCCCTCGAGGTTGAGCACCGCCAGGCCGCCGAGCTTGCCGAGGATGCCGGCCGTCTGCGGTGAGACGACGCCGTCCATGGCCGACGCGAGCAGCGGGAGCTCGAGCCGGTAGGGACCGATCATCGAGGTGATGTCGATGTCATCGGGATCCCTCGTGCGCCGCGAGGGCACGATGGCGATGTCATCGAAGCCGTATGCGCGGCGGCCCTTCTTGCCGCGCCCAATCTCAACTTCCATTCGAGAATCCTAGGTTCGACGGCGGACGAAACGCGAGCCTAGCAACGTCACCCGACCGCCAGGGCGGGGGTCTCGAGCTGCTCCACGCGCACGTCCGGCACGAGCCGCTCCACCGCCCGCTGCTCCACCACCCCGGCGCCGAAGTGCTGGGTCGACTCGGCCCCGCAGGCGACCGCGAAGCGCAGGCAGTCCTCCACGTCGCGCTCCGCGTAGCGGGCCGCCACGAAGCCGGCCAGGAAGGCGTCTCCGGAACCGACCGACGAGACCGGCTCGAGCGGCTCGAGCGTCGCCCGGTAGAGCCGCCGCTCGCCGCCGTCGAGCAGCATCGCGAGGCAGCCGTCGGGCATGGTCATGATCGACTCGCGGGCGCCGAGCTCGACCATCTCGCCCACGGCGGTGCGGCGGTCCTCCTCGTCGGAGAACTCGTGCCCGACGAGCCCCTCCGCCTCGAGCTCGTTGGGGCTCACCACGTCCGGGCCCTTGCGCGTGGCGATGCTCATCGGCTCGCCCTCGGAGTCGAGGACGGTGAGCACGCCGAGGCGCTTCATCTCCTCGATCAGGCGGCCGTAGAGGCCCGCGTCCACCCCGCGCGGCAGGCTCCCGGACACCACGCAGACCGCCGCGCCCTTCGCCAGGTAGAGCAGCTTGTCCACGAACAGCTCGAGCTCGCCCTCAGTCACGTGCGGGCCGCGCTCGTTGATCTCCGTCTGCTCGCCGTTCGTGGGGTCGACGACCGCCGTGGAGGTGCGCGAATCCTCGCGGATGCGCACGAAGTCGTTGAGGACGCCCTCCTCGGTGAGGTGCTCGACTATGCGGGTGCCGGTCGGGCCCCCCGCCACGCCGGTCGCGATCACCGGCTGCCCGAGGGCCCGCAGGGCTCGGGCGACGTTCACGCCCTTGCCGCCCGCCATCGCCGTCTGCTCGACGGCGCGGTGGCGCCGCCCGAGGCGGAAGTTCGGCACGGCGAGCGTCTTGTCGATTGCGGCGTTGAGTGTGACCGTGATGATCATCGGACGATCCGTATCCGAATGCGCAGCCGCAGGACGGCCAGGACGGCCAGCGCGGCGACGACGAGGATGGCGAGGAGGAGGAGCAAGGTCAAGGGGACGCCCAGCGCCGATAGGAGGACCCTGAGTGTCCCCGCTCCGGGGACCTCCGCGGCCGTGACAAGCGCCACTCGCCGCACCGGCCTCCCATCGAGCAGCACCGTGACGGTACCAACGCGCTCGCCCGCCGGGAGCGGCCCCTCGAGGTCGTCGGGCGCGTCCACGCGCCGGCGGATCCGCTCCCCGTCGCGGACCGTGAGGACGGCGCCGCGGCGCGGCACGAGCCGGGCCGTCTCGTCGCGGTGCTCGATGCCGGCGCGGGCGAGCGCGCGCCGCGGCTCGAGCACCCGGACCCTGTGGAAGCGGCGCAGGCCCCAGCGGAGCAGCTCGAGCGTGTCCTCGTCGCGCGCCGCCTCGGTCGGCTCGCCGAGCACCACGCTGATCACGCGCGCGCCCCTGCCCCGCCGCGCGGCGCCCACCAGCACGTTGCCGGCGTTCAGGGTGTAGCCGGTCTTCACGCCGCTCACCCACGGATACGCCGCGACGAGGTCGTTGCGGTTCTCGACCACGCGCGGCCGGACGCCCGACTCGAGCTGCGCGGCCGGCATGTCGACGATGCGCGCGAAGCGCGGCCGGCGCAGCAGCCGCCGGGTCAGGCTCGCCAGGTCGCGCGCCGTCGAGTAGTTGCCGGGCTGGTCGAGCCCGACCGGGTTGGCGTAGCTCGTGTGGTCGAGCCCCAGCTCGGCGGCGCGCGCGTTCATCTCCTCGACGAAGGCCTCGCGCGAGCCCGACACGCCCTCGGCGATGGTCACGGCGGCGTCGTTCGCGCTCTCGAGAAGGAGCGCCTCCAGCAGGTCCTCGACGGTCATCCGCTCGCCCGGGCGCAGGTTGATACGCGACTCGGCCGGCATCGCCTCGTAGGCGGGCGCGGTGAAGACGTCGTCCGGGTCCGCCCGCTCGAGCGCGAGCAGGGCGGTCATGAGCTTGGTGGTGCTGGCGATCGCGCGCTCGGAGTCGGGCCGCTTGGCGAACATGACCGCGCCGTCGCGGCCGTCGACGACGATCGCCGCCTCCGCGCTCGGCACCTCCGGGGGGCTGGTGGCCGCGTCTGCGGGGCCCGCAACGGCCGCGAGCAGCGCGGCTGCCACGGCGAGCGTGCGCCTGCGGGCCGTCACTCGCGCAATTTGATCTTCTGACCGGCGACCAGCCCCTGCGGGTCGAGCTCGGGGTTCAGCTCCTGGAGCCGCTCCACGGGCACGCCGGTCTGCTCGGCGATCGCGCTCAGGGTGTCGTTGGCCTTGATCGTGTAGTTCTTCGGCGCGCGTCGCTGGGGCCGGTCGGCGGTGGTGGTCCTCTCGGTGGCGGCGGGCAGGTCGCTCGCGCCGGGGCTCCCGCCGTCGTCGCCGGTGACTCCCGAGCCGAGCACCACGGCCCCCAAGGCCACGGCGAAGGCG
>DASQER010000257.1:0-2742 GCA_035633575.1 Thermoleophilaceae bacterium | reverse complement strand
CGAGCTGCGGCTCACGCCCGAGCGGCTGACCAACGAGATCGTGGAGTTCATCGAGGACTGCTTCAAGCCGGGCCGCAAGAGCGGCGGCCGCCGGCGTGCCCCCTCCGGCACCCGGCGCGGCACGTCCGCACGGCGGCCGTCCGCCTAGGGCCTTCAACTACGCTTCGCGACCGTGTCTCACCGGAGAGACCAGAAGGAGGCGCTGCGCCGCGAGCGGGAGCTGCGCGAGCAGCAGGCGCGCGCCGCCGGGCAGCGCAAGAAGATGGTCGGCTACGGCGCCGCGGGACTGCTCGCGATCGCGGTCGCCGCTGTGCTCATCTTCGTGCTCGCCGGTGGCGACGACAGCGGCGGCAGCGGGCCCGGCAACGCCTCCGACGTGTTCCCGGACGGCGGCAGCTTCCCTGAGCAGAAGGTCTTCGACCTGGCCCCGGCGGCCAAGGCCGCCGGCTGCGAGCTGCGCAACAAGAAGGGCAGCGGCGTGGCCACCCACACCACCTCGCTGGACGAGCAGGTGAAGTACGACACCAACCCGCCCACCACCGGCCGGCACTACCAGGAACCGGCGCAGGACGGGATCTACGCCAAGGCGCCCCGCGACGAGGAGCTCGTCCACGGGCTCGAGCACGGCCGCGTGATCATCTGGGTGAAGCCGAGCCTGCCCGAGCAGCAGCGGGCGGACCTCAGGGCGCTCGTCGACGACGACCCGTACCAGATGTTCCTCGTGTCGCGCAGGGACATGCCGTACGCCGTCGCGGGCACGGCCTGGAACCGCGACCCGGAGCCTGGCGGGACCGGCCGCATGCTGGTCTGCGACGAGGTGAGCGACAAGACGTTCGACGCGCTGCAGGCCTTCCGCGACGAGCACCGCTCGCAGGGCCCCGAGCCGGTTCCGTAGGGCGCAAGCACCCGGCGGTGCCGGGTGCACAGCGATGTGCTCCGGGCAAGTTTCCCTGCAAATCGTTGTTTTGCAGGACTTCTTGCGAGCCCGCAACCGGGCTGCTGCGACCGTGTTGGGGTTGTAGTGAAGCTGCTCGCCTCAGCAGCGGCGCTTCTGTGCGCCCTCCTTCTCGCCCCACCCGCCTCCGCCGCGGTCGACTTCGAGCTGGCGCCGAAGGGCGGCGCCCTCGCGGCCGGCGGCGAGGTCGTCTCTCGGGCGCTGCGCGCCCCGCGTGCCTTCAACCTCGTGGGGCTGCGCTGGCGGGGCCGCGCGCTCCCCGATGTGGAGCTGCGCGTCCGCCGCGCCGAGCGCTGGAGCCGCTGGCAGCACCTCGGCGTGCACGGCGAGGGTGGCTCCGACCCCGTCTGGGTGGGCCGGGCGCGCACGGTCCAGTACAAGCTCGACAGGCCCGTGCCCGGGCTGCGCCTGCACTTCGTGAACGTGGGCCGCACGCGGGCGCGCGCCCGTGCCAGCCAGGTGGCGACCCCGTTCCCGTACGTCCCGCGGGAGGACTGGGGAGCCGCCAACTGCGTGCCGCGTGACAGCCCCGGCTACGGCACCGTGAAGGCGGTGCAGGTGCACCACACCGTCTCGCTGAACGACTACACGCGCGCCGAGGCGCCCCAGATCGTGCTGGCCATCTGCCGCTACCACCGCAACTCGAACGGCTGGAACGACATCGGCTACAACGCGCTCGTCGACAAGTACGGCACGATCTACGAGGGCCGCGCCGGCGGGCTCGACCAGGCGGTGGTCGGCGCCCACGCGCAGGGCTTCAACTCGCAGACCGCGGGGATCGCCAACATCGGCGACTACTCGACCGTCGGCGCGAGCCAGAAGGCGCTGGCTTCCACCGCGGCCTACATCCGCTGGAAGCTAACGGTGCACGGAGAGCCGCTCTCCGGCCCCGTGACGCTCACGAGCTCGGGCGGCTCGGCAAGCAGATACGCGGCGGGCACCCGCGTGACGCTCGAGCGGGTGATCGGCCACCGCGACACGGGCAAGACAGCCTGCCCGGGCGAGGCGCTCTACTCCCAGCTCGGCGACATCCGCGCGATGGTGGGGTCCGGCGGCCCCTTCGCGACGTTCTCATCGCGGGTGACCGCCGCCCTGGCCGACCACAGCGTGGACTACGGCGAGCCCGTGCCGGTGAGCGGGGCCCTGGTGGGAGCGGACGGCGGCCCCCTGTCGGGGCAGGTCGTGGAGGTGCAGGTGAACAGCGACGGCGCGTGGCGCACGTCGCGCCGGGCCACCACCGCCGCGGACGGGGTCTTCGCCACGGAGCTGAAGCCGGCGCGGCGCATGTACGTGCGCGTCCGCTACCCGGGCAGCGGCGAGGTGCGCGGCTCCGCGTCCCCGCAGCAGCTGCTGCGCCTGCGGCCGGTGATCGAGCTCGACGACCCGCCGTCGCGCGCGGCGCGCGGCGCGCGCGTCGCGCTGTCGGGCACCGTCGCACCGCGCAAGCGCGTGGTCACCGTGGTCCTCCAGCAGAGCATCCGCGGCCGCTGGCGCAAGGTCGGCACGCGCGCCGTGCGTGCCCGGCGCGGCCGCTTCAGCTCCTCGTTCGTGCCCGGCTTCAGGGCGCGCTACCGCTACTACGCGGTCGTCAGGTCGGACCTGGACACCGACCGCGGCGCGTCGGAGATGCAGACGCTGCGAGTGCGGTGAGCGAGGCGGGTGGCGTTCCGCTCCCTACGCTCGCGGTGCGCCCGTCGTGGTCCGACAGCAGCATTGAGGGGTGACCATTGGGTGAACAACTCAACTCTCGCCGCTGTTTACGGCGGGTTTGGTTGCGCAGCGTCCGT
>DASQER010000256.1:0-3396 GCA_035633575.1 Thermoleophilaceae bacterium | reverse complement strand
GTGACGCCGAGCGGGGTTAGCGGCACGGCGTTCACCGCTCCCAGGAAGGCGAGTGCGTGCGGGTCCCCGTCGAGGACCGTGACCATCGGCGCCGCGCGCTCGGCGGGCCACAGCTCGTCGAGGATCTCGGTCGGGTGCTCGCCGAAGCCGGCGCGCGCCCGGAACGCGCGGTGGAGCAGGTCGGCGCTCGTGACGCAGATCAAGTCGGTGTCCTCCCCGAGGGCGTCGGCCGCCTTGAGCAGCTCCGGCATCAGCGCGCCCATGCCGACCAGCGTGACCGCCGGGTTTCCCTTCGCCCGCCGCAGCGGGTAGCCGCCCGCGACCACGAGCCGGCGGCGCTCGTCCGAGCGGTCCCCGCCGGCCAGTGCCTGGTCGAGCGGGCGCGTCGAGAGGCGGAAGTAGGCGGACTCACCGTCCGGGCGCGCGAGGCGCGACAGCGCGTGCAGGAGAGTCCACTCCAGGTCCTGCCCGAAAGCGGGCTCCCAGAAGGTGCAGCCGGGCTGGCCGATCCCTATGGAGGGCGTGACGATCGACTGGTGGGCGCCGCCCTCGGGCGCCAGCGAGACGCCGGACGGCGTGCCGACGAGGATCGACTGGCCGCCCGCGTAGATGCCGAACGACCACGGCTCGAGCGCGCGGCCCACGAACGGGTCGTAGATGGTCCCGATCGGGAGCAGCGGCTGGCCGTGCCGGCTCCAGGTGGCGCCCAGCTCGCCCAGCAGGCCCACGAGGTTCGTCTCGGCGATGCCCAGCTCGATGTGGCGACCGCCCGGGGTCTCGTGCCAGTGCACGAGCGTCTGGGAGTCGTCGGCGAACCAGTCGCGCCGCTCGCCCACGGACCAGATCCCCGACTTGTTGATCCAGCCGCCGAGGTTTGTGGAGCTGGCCACGTCCGGGCTCACCGTGACCACCCGCTCGGCCACCTCGGGCGCGTCGTGCACCAGGTCCACGAAGAAGCGGCCGAAGGCCTGCTGCGTGGACTCCTTGCCGCGGTGCTCGCGACCCAGCTGCCCGGGCACTTCCGGCGGCTCGCGCGGCTCCGGCTCCTCGCGCGCGAGCGCGGCCGCGGCCGCGGCGGCCAGCCCGCCCTCGGGGCTCGCCGGGTCGAAGGGCGCCCAGGGATCGCCGGGATCGGCCCCGAGCTCCTTGCCGAGCTGCGCGAACTGCTCCTGGGTGAGGAGCGCCGAGTGGTTCTCGGGATGGCCCTCGATCGGCAGCGACCAGCCCTTGATCGTGTAGGCGAAGATCACCGTCGGGCGGTCGTGCTGGACCTGCCGGTAGGCCTCGATCAGCTTGCCGATGTCGTGTCCGCCGAGGTCGCGGAAGGCGGCGCGCAGCTCGGTCTCGTCGAGCTCGCCCACAAGCTTCGCCAGCTCGCCGCTGCGGCCCGGCAGGCGCTCGCGCAGCTCCTCTGGCTCGGCACGCAGCAGGCGCTGGTACTCCTCGTTCGGCATCTCGTCGATGCGCCGCCGCAGCGCGTCGCCGCCGGGACGCTCGAAGAGGCTCTCGAGCCGGCGCCCGTACTTCACGGTGATCACCTGCCAGCCGGCGGCCTCGAACATGCCGGCGAGACGGCCGAAGGCGATGTCGGGGACCACACGGTCCAGGGACTGCCGGTTGAGGTCCACGACCCACAGCACCTCGCCGAGCCGGGCGACCCAGGGGTCGGCGATCGCCTCCCAGACGGCGCCCTCGTCCAGCTCGGCGTCGCCGAGCAGCGCTATCTGGCGCCCGCGCGGCGGCGCCTCGAAGCGGTGGTGCTCGAGGTAGCGGCGCGCCATCGCGCCCCAGATCGGCGCGGTCGCCCCGATGCCCACCGAGCCGGTGGAGTAGTCCACCGGGTCGGGGTCCTTCGTGCGGCTCGGGTAGCTCTGCAGACCACCGAAGGCGCGCAGCGACTCGAGGTAGGGACGCTCGAGCCGGCCCAGGAGGTAGTTGATGGCGTGCAGCACCGGCGAGGCGTGCGGCTTGACGGACACCCTGTCCTCGGCCTTCAGCTCGGAGAACCAGAGGGCCGTCATGAGGCTCACCATCGACGCGCTCGACGCCTGGTGGCCGCCGACCTTCACGCCCGAGCGGTTCTCGCGCACGTGGTTGGCGTGGTGGACGATCGCGGTGGCGAGCCAGAGCACCCGCCGCTGCACGGCCTCGAGCGTCGCCAGGTCAGGCGTCGCGGGCTGCCGCAACGGCGCGCTCGTGGTCTGGGAACCAATCAAGTCGCGCGATTCTCCCATCCCGCACCGTGAACACGATGTGGATCGGCATCGTCCCGGCCACTCCGCTGACGCGGCCCGTGGACCGCCAGGCGCCGCGGGCGACCACGCGGTCGCCGTAAGGCTCGACTTTGTCCGTCTCGACCTCGATCGACTGCCAGACGCTCAGCCACTCCTCCGTGCTTTCGCGAAAGCTCTGCTTTCCCTCCAACACCTTGGTATCCGGCCAGTGCTCGCCCGGTTGCACGACCAGGTCGTCGTGGTACACGTCAAGCATGCCGTCCAGGTCGCCCGCGTTCCAGCGCTCGGCGATCTGCCGTACCACCTGGAGGTTCCGCTCTGCCGACATCGCGAAGAAAAGTGGACCGTGCACCCGTCTCTGGAACTCGATCTCGGGCGTGCCCGCCGATCTTCGGCTCCGGCCAGGCTTGCCCGCGGCGCACGAGCGGTATCGCTTAAGGCTGCTTCCTCCCGGATCTGACCTGGTTCGCGAGCGCTCGCCGCGCGGGACCCGGCCATCGACGCCTCAGTCCGGCGTACTGGCCCCGAGAGCCGAAGCCCCTCGAACGGGAATTCAGCCCTGCTAGAGCGGATTGCAGGTGACAGGGCACCGCTACCTCCCCGCCTAGCACGGTCCACGAAGGAGGCTAGCGCCTTAAGGTGCTCCCGGCTACCCCACGGAAAGGAGCTCCATGGCGCTGCGACAGGCAGTCTCGACAGACCAGGCCCCCGAGGCGATCGGCCCCTACAGCCAGGCGATCAGGAGCGGCAGCCTCCTGTTCTGCTCGGGGCAGATCCCGCTCGACCCCTCCACGGGCGAGATCGTCAAGGACGACGTGGAGGGGCAGGCGCGCCGCTGCCTCGAGAACCTCGCCGCGGTGTGCGAGGCGGCCGGCGGCTCGCTCGCGGAGGCGGTCCGCTGCACGGTCTACCTCACCGACATGAACGACTTCGCGCGCGTGAACGAGGTGTACGCGTCCTTCTTCGAGGGCGCCGACCCGCCCGCGCGCGTCGCGATCGGCGTCGCCGCGCTGCCGAAGGGCGCCGACGTGGAGGTCGACGCGATCGTCGCCCTCTAGAGGGCTTCCTCGAGGAGCTTCGCCACCCGCCGGATCTGGAAGGCCTTGATGATGCCGCCGACGCCGTGGAAGAGCGCCCAGATGCCGGCGAACACGAGCAGCAC
>DASQER010000255.1:0-2667 GCA_035633575.1 Thermoleophilaceae bacterium | reverse complement strand
GCGCCCAGGGCGGGGTCTTCGGCGCGCACATGGACGTGGCGCTCGTGAACGACGGCCCCGTGACGCTCCTGCTCGAGGCCTGAGACGCATATCGTTCCGCCCATGGCCATTGCAAGCGACGCGCTCGTACGGGACAAGCTCTTCATCGGCGGCGAGTGGGTGGCGCCTGCCGGGGACGGGACGATCGACGTGGTCAACCCGACCACCGAGGAGGTCATCGGCCGCATCCCCGAGGGCACTCCCGAGGACGCCGACCGCGCCGTGCGCGCGGCGCGTGCCGCGTTCGACTCGTGGTCGCAGACCCCCGCCGCGGAGCGCGCGCGCTACTGCGAGGCCATCGGGACGAAGCTGGCCGAGCGAAGCGACGAGCTCGCCGCCCTCATCACCACCGAGATGGGCATGCCGATCGGCCTGTCGCGCATGATCCAGGCCGGCCTGCCGTCGCTCACCTTCTCGTCGATGCCGGAGCTGGTGGAGGAGATCACCTGGGAGGAGGAGGTGGGCAACTCGCTGGTCGTGCGCGAGCCCGCCGGCGTGGTGGCGGCGATCACGCCCTGGAACTATCCGCTTCACCAGATCGCGAACAAGGTGGCCCTGGCCCTGACGGCGGGCTGCACCGTGGTCCTGAAGCCGAGCGGGGTCGTGCCGCTGAACGCCTTCGTGCTCGCGGAGGTCGCCGAGGAGGTCGGCCTGCCGGCCGGGGTCTTCAACCTCGTGACGGGCACCGGCCCGGTCGTGGGCGAGGCGATCGTCGCCCACCCAGAGACGGACATGGTCTCGTTCACTGGCTCCACGCGGGCGGGGCGGCGGGTGTCGGAGCTGGCGGCCCAGGCGCCGAAGCCGGTGTCGCTCGAGCTCGGCGGCAAGTCCCCCAACGTGATCCTCGACGACGCGGACCTCGAGGAGGCGGTCACGGACGGCGTGGCCAAGTGCTTCCTCAACTCGGGACAGACCTGCAGCGCGCTCACACGCATGCTCGTCCCGCGCGAGAAGCTCGAGCAGGCCGAGAAGATCGCCGCCGTGGTGGCCGACGAGGCCTTCACGCCCGGCGATCCCTTCCAGGACGGCAGCGCGCTCGGCCCGCTCGTGTCCGACGCGCAGCGCGAGCGCGTGCGCAGCTACATCGAGAAGGGCCAGGAGGAGGGCGCCCGACTCGTGGCCGGCGGCGCCGAGCCGCCCGAGGGGCTCGAGCGCGGCTACTTCGTGCGCCCGACCGTCTTCTCCGACGTGACCAGCGACATGACCATCGCCCAGGAAGAGATCTTCGGCCCCGTGCTCGTGATCATTCCCTACGAGGACGAGGAGGACGCGATCCGGATCGCCAACGACAGCGTCTACGGGCTCGCCGGAGGGGTCTGGTCCGCCGACGAGGAGCGGGCGAAGCGCGTGGCCGCGCGCATCCGCACCGGCCAGGTCGAGATCAACGGCGGCGCCTTCAACCCGATGGCCCCGTTCGGCGGCTACAAGCAGTCGGGTCACGGCCGCGAGCTGGGCCGCTACGGCCTCGAGGAGTTCCTCGTGGCGAAGTCGCTGCAGCTGTAGGACGCGCTGCCTTGCGCCCGGTGCGACAGCGCCGACCAGGTGCTAACTTCTTTGTAGGACTTTCAGGCGTTTCGCGGCCCCGGCCGCAACTGAAGGTGGGCCTCGCAGCCCACCTTTTTTTCTACCAAATGCAGATCGAATCCCTCCAGACAGACATCGAGCAGTGCCTCTCGACGGCCGAGCCGGGCGTCGAGGTCTTGGCCTGCGAGCAGATCGGCGCCGAGCGGCTGCGGCTGTTCATCGACCATCCGGAGGGAGTCAACCTCGCGCTCTGCGAGCGGGTCACGCACCACCTGGGCGACCTGCTGATGAACTACGGCCTGGAGGTGTCCTCGCCCGGGCCGGAGCGTCCGCTCAGCAAGCCTGACCACTTCCGCCGCTTCCTCGGCCGCCGCGCGCGCCTGAAGCTGCGCCAGCCGAGGGACGGATACAGGAGCTTCACCGGGGAACTGGTCGGCGCGAGTGACGACGAGGTCACAGTCGCCGCCGACACGGGGGTCGTCTCGATCCCCTACTCGGAGATCAACCGCAGCAACCTGCTCGAGGGGGAGCGATGACCAAGGAGATCGTCGAGGCCGTGGGAGTCCTCGAGCGCGAGAAGGGAATCTCCGCGGACCGCCTGATGGCGGCACTGGAGGACGCGCTCCTGTCGGCCTACAAGAAGACGCCGGGCGCAGCGAAGTACGCGCGCGTGGAGGTGGACCGCTCGAGCGGCGACTTCCGCGTGTACGAGCTGCTGCTTCCGCCCGACCTCGAGGAGCAGCTGCTCGACGAGGTCGAGGAGGAGGCCGGCGAGCCGACCGTGGACCCGGAGACGGGCGAGATGGTCTACCCCGAGCCGCCCGAGATCGACCAGGAGCGGCTCGCGCAGTACCGCGACCAGATCGAGGAGCGCGACGTGACGCCCGAGGACTTCGGGCGCATCGCCGCGCAGACGGCCAAGCAGGTGATCCTGCAGCGCATCCGCGAGGCGGAGCGCGACATGATGTTCGACGAGTACCAGGACCGCGTGGGCGAGCTGATCACCGGCATCGTCCAGCAGTCCGACTCGCGCTACACGCTCGTGCAGCTGCGCGAGCGTGTCGAGGCGCTGCTGCCGCGCGGCGAGCAGGTGCACGGCGAGCG
>DASQER010000254.1:0-9358 GCA_035633575.1 Thermoleophilaceae bacterium | reverse complement strand
CGGCCGCCACGTGGGGCTGCCGATCTGCCTCGAGGGCGCGCTGAAGCTCAAGGAGGTCTCCTACATCCCGACCGACGCCTACGCGGCGGGCGAGATGAAGCACGGGCCGATCGCGCTGCTCGACGAGAACACGCCGGTGGTGTGCGTGGCCACGGACTCCCCGGTGCTCGACAAGGTGCTCTCGAACATCGCGGAGGTCCGGGCGCGCGGCGCGCACGTGATCGCAGTTGCGACCGAGGGCAACGGCCAGGTGGCCGAGCACGCCGAGGAGGTCGTGGAGGTGCCGCGCACCGACTGGATGCTCCAGCCGCTGCTGGCGGTGATCCCGCTGCAGCTGCTCGCGTACTACATCGCGCGCGCCCGCGGCCTGAACGTGGACCAGCCGCGCAACCTCGCGAAGACCGTCACGGTCGAGTAGGGGATATCTTCGACGCTGTGAGCGGCGTCGGCATCGACCTCCTCGACGTCGGGCGCTTCGAGCGCGCGCTCGAGCGGCGGCCGCGGCTCGCCGAGCGGGTGTTCACCGACGCCGAACGCGCGTACGCGGCCGCGCGGGCGCGGCCGGCGATGCACCTGGCGGCGCGCTTCTGCGCGAAGGAGGCGGTGGCGAAGGCGCTCGGCCTGACCGGCTGGAGCTTCCGGGACGTGGAGGTGGTGGCCACGGAGGCGGCGCCGGAGGTGCGCCTGAGCGGCAGCGTCGCCGCGCGCGCCGCGGAGCTCGGCGGCGAGCTGGCGATCTCGCTCACGCACACCGACGACGTGGCGGGCGCGGTCGCGATCCTGCGGTGACGGCGCTCCCGGACTGGCTCGACCCGCTCTACGAGGCCGCCGAGGTGCGCGCCGCGGACGCGTGGGCGATCGAGGAGCAGGGCGTGCCCGAGGCCGACCTGATGGAGCGGGCGGGGCTGGGCCTCGCGCGGGTGACCGCCTCGCTCGCCGCGGCCGGCCCCGTGCGGATCGTGGTGGGCAAGGGGAACAACGGCGGCGACGGCCTCGTGGCCGCGCGGATCCTGCGCGAGGACGGGCACGACGTGGATGCGATCGCGGCGGGCGACCTGGAGCCGGACATGCTCGCCGGCTCCGGCGTCGTGGTGGACGCGCTGCTCGGCACCGGCTTCGAGGGCGCGCCGCGCGAGCCGGTGGCCTCCGCCATCGCGGCAATCAACGCGCAGGGCGCGCCGGTGGTCGCGTGCGACGTGCCGTCGGGGGTGAACGCGTCGACCGGGGAGGTGGAGGGGGAGGCCGTCAGAGCGGCGGTGACCGCCAGCTTCCACGGCCCGAAGGTCGGCCTCTACGTGGACCCGGGCAAGGAGCACGCGGGCCGCGTCGAGACGATCGAGATCGGGATACCGCGCGGGGCGCCCGCCCCCGCCGCGGCGGGGCTGATCTCCGAGCGGGTGCTCGACCTGTACCCGCGGCGTCCGCGCGGCGGCTCCAAGTTCGACTCTGGCGTCGTCGTGGTGGTCGGCGGCTCGATGGGGCTGACCGGGGCGCCCACGATGGCCGCGCGCTCGGCGCAGCGCGCCGGCGCCGGGTACGTGCAGGTGGCCGTCCCGGGGCCCGTGCAGCCGGCCGTGGACCTGCGCCTGCTGGAGCAGATGAGCCGCGGCCTCCCGGATGACGACGGCTTCCACACGCCCGCCGGCATCGCTGACGTGGAGGAGATGGCGGAGCGCGCGGGCGCGGTCGTGCTCGGCCCGGGCATCGGCCGTGCCGAGGGCGCGCAGGAGTTCGCGCGCGGCGCCGCGCTGGCCGTGGAGGCACCGCTGCTCGTGGACGCCGACGGCCTCAACGCCCACGCGGGCCGGCTCGACCTGTTCCGCGAGCGCGACGCGGCCACCGTGCTGACCCCCCACGAGGCGGAGCTCGGGCGCCTGCTGGGGCTCGAGACGGAGGAGGTGGCCGCGCACCGGCTCGAGTGCGCGCGCGAGGCGGCTGAGCTGAGCGGGGCCGTGGTGCTGCTGAAGGGCGACGACACGATCGTCGCGCGGCCGGGGGGGCCGGTGGCGGTCAGCCCCGGCGGCTCGCCCGCGCTCGCCACCGCCGGCACCGGCGACGTGCTCTCCGGCCTGATCGGCGCGCTGCTCGCGAAGGGCCTGGAGGCGTTCGAGGCGGCCGCCCTGGGCGCGCTCGCCCACGTGCTCGCCGCGCGTGCCGCCGGGGAGCGCCTCGGGCCGGACCACGTGATGGCCGGGGACGTGATCGAGGCGCTGCCCCGCGGCTTGACGCTTCGGTAAGGTCGCGCCGGCATGGCGGAGCGGATTCGCGAGATCATGGACTCGAGCCCCGCGACGGTCGCGCCCGACGCGCCCGTCCAGGAGGTCGTGGCCGCCCTGCGCGAGCACCAGCTCCCCGGCCTGCCGGTCGTGGACGCTGAGGGCCGCTGCGTCGGGATCGTGACGGAGGCCGACCTCGTGCTCCCCGACGACCAGGGCGACCTCCACATCCCCCACTACGTGAACCTGTTCGGCGGCACCGTGTTCCTGGAGCCGCTCGGCCGCTTCGAGGAGCGCCTGCGCAAGGCGTTCGCGGCGAAGGCGGAGGACATGATGACCCGCGACCCCGACACGGTCGGCCCGGACACGAGCGTGCGCGAGGCCGCCCGGATCATCCACGAGACCGGGCACAACCGCCTGCCGGTGGTCGAGGACGGCCGCCTGGTCGGGGTCGTCACGCGCCTGGACGTGCTCGGCGCCCTCGCCGCGTGACCCCCGTCGAACGCGCCGTCGCCCGCATCGACCTCGGCGCGATCGAGCGCAACTGCGCCCGGCTTCCGAAGCCGCTCTGCGCAGTCGTGAAGGGGGACGGCTACGGGCACGGCCACGGGCCGGTGGCCAAGGCAGCCCTGGCCGGTGGCGCATCCTGGCTCGGGGTGGCCACGGCGGCGGAGGCCGCCGAGCTGCGGCGTCTCGCGATCGACGTGCCGGTGCTGGTGATGGGCGCGCTCACGGCGGACGAGCTGCGCACCGCCATCGAGGCCGAGGCCGACGTGGTTGCCTGGTCGGAGGCGGTCGCCGAGGCGGCCCCGCGCGTGCACGTGAAGCTCGACACCGGCATGAGCCGCCTCGGCACGCGCGACCGCGAGCTGGCACTGCGGCTCGCGGCGCGGCCCAACACCGTCGGCCTGATGACCCACTTCGCCACGGCGGACGAGCTGGACGACGAGCTCTTCCCGGCTCAGCTCGAGGCGTTCCGCTCGTTCGTGGACGAGGTGGGGCGCGACGACCTTGTCGCGCACGCGGCGAACAGCGCGGCGGCGCTGCGCGAGCCGGCGTCGCACCTCGACATGGTGCGCTGCGGCGTGGCGATCTACGGCCTCGACCCCTTCCAGGAGGACCCCGGCGCGCACGGTCTCGAGCCGGCCCTCTCGCTGCGCTCCTGGCTCGCGTCGGTGCGGCGGCTCGACGCGGGGGAGAGCGCCGGGTACGGGCGCCGCTGGCGGGCCGAGGAGCCCACCTGGATCGGGACCGTGCCGGTGGGCTACGGAGACGGCTGGCGGCGGGCGCTCGCGAACGACTGCGACTTGCTGATCGGGGGCCGGCGCCACCCGCTCGTCGGGACGGTCAGCATGGACAACTTGACCGTGGCGCTCGGCGCGGAGACGGACGTGGAGGTCGGGGACGAGGTCGTGCTGATCGGGCGGCAGGGGGACGAGCGCATACTCGCGGAGGAGGTGGCGCGGCGGATCGGCACGATCAACTACGAGGTGACCACCGGGCTGCTGCCGCGCGTGAGGCGCGAGCCGGTCCGGTGACGAGGTCCTGGATAGTCGGCGGGGCGCTCCGCGACGAGCTGCTCGGCAGGCCCGTGACCGACCTCGACATCGCTGTTGAGGGCGATCCCGAGGCGGCCGCCCGCGAGCTCGCCGCCGAGGTGCCCGGGCCCGTGTTCCGGCTCTCGGAGGCGTTCGGCGCCTGGCGCGTCGTGGACAGGCGCGAGGGGCGCGTGTACGACTTCTCCCCGCTTCAGGGAGAGACGATCGAGGAGGACCTGGCGAAGCGCGACTTCACGGTGAACGCGATGGCGAGGCCGAGGAAGGGTGGTGAGCTGATCGACCCGCTGGGCGGGCGCGAGGACCTCGAGGCGCGCACGCTGCGCGTGCTCGGCCCCGCCGCCTACGAGAACGACCCGCTGCGGCCGCTGCGGCTCGCCCGCTTCGCCGCCGAGCTCGGCTTCGCGCCGGACCCCGAGACCGAGCGGCTCACCGCGGCCGCCGCGCCGCGCGTGGCGGAGGCCTCGGGTGAGCGCGTGTTCGCCGAGCTGCGCCGCCTTGTGCTGGCTCCCGATGCCGTCAAGGGGCTCGCGCTCGCCGACCGGCTCGACCTGCTGCGGGCGGTGCTGCCGGAGCTGGCCGACCTCCACGAGGTGGACCAGAGCCACTTCCACCACCTGGACGTCTACGGGCACACGCTCGAGGTGCTGGAACGGCTGGTCGAGCTCGAGCGCGACGCGACCGGCGAGCTGCGCGAGGTGCTCGAAGAGCCGCTCGCGGACGAGCTCACCAGGGGCGAGGCGCTGCGCTTCGCCGCACTTCTGCACGACATCGGCAAGCCGGCGACCCACGATGTGCGCGACGACGGCCGCGTGACCTTCATAGGCCACGACCGGCTCGGCGAGGAGATGGTGCGGGCGATCTGCCGGCGGCTGCGCACGAGCGAGCGGCTGAGCCGCTTCCTCGAGGCCGTGACACGGCACCACCTGGTGCTCGGCTTCCTCGTGCACGAGCGCCCGCTGGACCGGCGGGGGGTCTACCGCTACCTGGAGCGCACGTCGCCCGTGGAGGTGGAGGTCACGCTGCTCTCCTGCGCGGACCGGCTCGCCACGCGCGGCAAGAACGCGGAGCCGGCCATCGACGCCCACCTGCAGCTCGCGGACGAGCTGATGCCGGCCGCGCTCGAGTGGCGCCGCAGCGGCCCGCCGCGAGTGCCCGTGCGCGGCGACGAGCTCGCGCAGGAGCTCGGCCTCGAGCCGGGCCCCGAGCTGGGGCGGCTGCTCGCCGAGCTCGAGGAGGCGGCGTACGCCGGGGAGGCGACCGAGCGCCAGCAGGCGATCGATCTCGCCCGGCGGCTGCGCCACAATGCCGAGCGGTGATCGTCGACTGCGCCATCTACGAGGACGGGCAGCGGCGCGACGGCCGCTTCGACCTGGACCACATCGCCGCGGAGCGGCGCCGGCCCGGGGGGTTCGTCTGGATCGGGCTCTACGAGCCGACCCCGGAGGAGTTCGAGTCCCTCCAGCGCGAGTTCGAGCTCCACCCGCTCGCCGTCGAGGACGCGATCCACGCCCACCAGCGCCCGAAGCTGGACCTGTACGGGGACATGGTCTTCATCGTGCTGAAGACGGCCCGCTACGTGGACCCGGAGGAGGTCGTGCAGCTGGGCGAGCTGCTCGCGTTCGTGGGCGACGACTACATCATCACCGTTCGCCACGGCGAGGCCAGCTCGCTGGCGGACGCGCGCGAGGCGCTGGAGCGCGACCCCGAGCGGCTGCGCTGCGGCCCCGGCGCCGCGCTCCACGCGATCCTCGACAAGGTCGTCGACGACTACTCGCCCGCCATCGCCGGGCTCGAGCAGGACATCGACGAGGTGGAGGAGGAGCTCTTCTCCGATCGTCGCGCGAACCTGGGCCAGCGGATCTACCGCCTCCAGCGCGAGGTCCTCGAGTTCCGCCGTGGCGTGGTCCCGCTCATCGACCCGGTGGACCGCCTGGCCCGCGGGCAGTACGACCAGATCCACCCCGAGGTGCGCGACTACTTCCGCGACGTGAGCGACCACCTGATCCGCTCGCGCGAGCAGCTCGACGGGCTGCGCGACCTGCTCGCGGGCTCGCTGCAAGCGAACCTGGCGCAGGTCGGGGTGCGCCAGAACGAGGACATGCGCCGCATCTCCGCGTGGGTGGCGATCATCGCCGTGCCGACGATGATCGCGGGCATCTACGGCATGAACTTCGAGCACATGCCGGAGCTCAAATGGGAGCTCGGCTACCCGGCGGCGCTGCTCGTAATGGTCACGATCTGCACGACGCTCTACCGCTACTTCAAGCGCTCCGGCTGGCTCTAGCCGGTAGCTTGCCCCGGCATGTCCGACGACTGCATCTTCTGCAACATCGTCGCGGGGGAGCTGCCCGCCGAGGTCGTCCAGGAGGACGAGCACACAATCGCGTTCATGGACCTCAACCCGTGGACGCGCGGCCACGCTCTCGTGATCCCGCGCCACCACTCGAAGAACCTGTACGAGGCGCCGGACGAGGACCTCGCGCGCGCGAGCGCGGCGGCGAAGCGGCTGGCGCTGCGGATGCGCGACACTCTCGGCTGCGACGGCGTGAACGTGCTCAACTGCTGCGAGCCGGCGGCCTGGCAGACGGTGTTCCACCTGCACCTGCACGTGATCCCGCGCTACGAGGACGACCCGCTCCAGCTCCCCGGCCAGCCGCGGCAGGCCGAGCCCGATGAGCTTGCGAAGGTCGCGGCGGAGCTGCGGGGTTGACTCCCTTCCGCCGCCATCCCCTGGTAGCGTGGTGCCGTCAGGGTCGGCGAGGGCCGGCGTAGTTGAACATGCAGGTGCCGTGGTACGGATTCGCAACAGCAAGACCGGCCGGGCACACGCAGGAAGGGGGCAATTGCACGTGCCTACCGGAACCGTCAAGTGGTTCAACGACGAGAAGGGCTACGGGTTCATCACGCCGGACGACGGCGACCGTGACCTCTTCGTCCACTACACGGGCATCGACGGGCAGGGCTTCAAGTCGCTCGCCGAGAACTCGAAGGTCGAGTACGAGGAGGAGACCGGCGACAAGGGTCCGAAGGCGGTGAACGTTCGCGCCATCTAGGCGCGTCGCAGCCTGTGCCCAAGGAAGAGAAGATCGAGATGGAGGGTGAGATCGTAGAGGCCCTCCCGAACACGATGTTCAAGGTCCAGCTTGACAACGGCCACGAGGTCCTGGGCCACATCTCTGGGAAGATGCGGAGGCACTACATCCGCATCCTCCCGGGGGACAGGGTCAAGATCGAGCTGTCGCCGTACGACCTCGATCGCGGGCGGATCACCTATCGCTACAAGTAGGAGGAGTGCGCAACACCAGGTTCAAGGCGGTGTTTGTACCCCGGTCATGAAGCGAATCCTCCTGCTGACATTCGTGCTGGCGGCGGCGCTGGCGCTGCCCCCGAGTGCTTCCGCCCGCATCTTGGAGCTCGGCGGCACCGCCGACGCCGCCACCCTCAACTGCCCCGGCACGACCGCGGCTCCCTGCGTGGCCGCCGTGCGCATGACGGGCTACCAGGGCCGTGCCTCGGGCGGGCCCAAGAACCCGTTCTACATCCGCCGCGACGGCCATCTCGTGGCCTTCACGGTCACGCTCGCGAAGCCCACGCCGGAGGAGATCAACTTCTTCGACGACAACTTCGGCACGCCCTCGACCGCCCGCATCTCGGTATTGCGGCGAGGCTCCACGCGCAAGACGCGCCTCGACCACCGGCTGGTTGCCCAGTCGGACCGCTTCCGCCTCGATCCGTACTTCGGCTCGAAGCCGACCTTCGTGTTCGACGAGCCGATCCCGGTCAAGAAGGGCAACTGGATCGCGATCACGGTGCCGACCTGGGCGCCGCTGCTGGCGACGAACCTGGCGCGCACGAACTGGTGGCGCGCCTCGCGGCCCAAGGGCAGCTGCGAGCCGCCCAAGAGCCTCGGCCAGTTCGCCATGGAGGACCTCCGGGAGGTCACGAAGTTGGGCTGCACCTACCACGGCGCGCGCCTGCTCTACTCGGTCACGTACGTGCCCAGCAACCGCGTGACCAACGAAGCCGCCGGGTAGGCCTAATCGCTCTTCAACACGCTCGGCCATCGCGGTAGCATCGGCGCAGTGACCACCGAGGGGTGGATCTTCATGGTCGGGTTCCGCGTCTTCGACGTCGGCCTGCTGGTCGTATGGCTGATCTGGTTCTTCCGGCTGCGCGACGACGACGACGACTCGCGCGGCGACGGCGGCGGCGGCGAGGGCCCGGGGCCGCGCCCCGACCGGGACGGCCCGGGCGGCGGCGGCATCAAGCTCCCGCTCGGCGCCTGGAAGCTCGGCCGCGGCAGGGTCCGCGACCACTCGCGCCGGCCCGGTGTGGAGCGGCGCCGCGACCACGAGCCGCGCGTGCCCGCGCCGGCGCGCGTCAGGCGGCCGAGCTCACCGGTGCCCGCGCATGACGGGCTGGTCGGCCACCTGACGATCTTCGACTCACGTGAGAAGGCACTCGGCTGCCTCGCCTGAGGTCAGCCGCAGGCGCCAGGGTTGTCGTTGCAGTACTCCTCGAAGCGCTCGGCCGGCGTGTCCGCGGGCGGCGGCGCGTCGTTGTTCGGGGTGTCCGCGGGTGGCTCCTGTGCCGGGGGCGGGCCCTCCGTCGGGAGCGTCTCGGTGGCCGGGTCGACCGTGGTGGCCGGGGGCTCCGCCGGCTGCTCCGTCGTCGCCGGCGCGTCGGTGCTCGGCACAGACAGCCCGGGCAGCTCGCGCGTGGTCTCCGCCGGCTCGTCGTCCCCGCCGCAGCCTGCGAGTGCCGCGACGAGCAGCAGCGGGAGCAGCCGGGCTCTCGGGCTCAGCGCTCGACGGCCGGAAGCCGCCGGCCGCAGTGCGGGCAGTCGTTCAGGTCGTTCTGGACGAGCTGCTCGAGGGAGCACCCGCACATCCTCAGGTTCTCGACCGCGTAGGGGAGGTCGCTGGGCGACGGGGCGAGCGGGAGCGGGGCCCCCACCACCTGGAACTCCTCGCCGCTCTCGGCGTCCACGTAGACGACCCCCGGCTCCACCTCGCGGACGATCTCGCGGTCCGAGCGGGCACGCAGTCGGTACTTCTGACGGGCGGGCATGAGGCGGGAAGAATAGCGGCGGGACATGCGGATCCTGATCTTCCACGGCTACCTGCTGCGCGGCACCGGCAGCAACATCTACAACGCCAACCTGGCGCGCACGCTGGCCGCGCTCGGCCACGAGGTGCACCTGTTCTGCCAGGACCGCGACTGGGAGGCGCCCGAGGGCGTGACGGTTCACGTGCCGGACATCGGGCGGATCCTGCCCGTCTACGTGGCCGACGAGTACGCGGGGTTCGAGGCGAAGCCCTACCCGGACCTGACCGACGCCGAGCTCGAGCACTACATCGCGGCGAACGTGGAGGCGGTGCGCGCCGCGCCGGTGCCGGACGTGGCACTCGCGAACCACCTCGTGATGGGCCCTCTGATCCTCGCCCGTGCCCTCGAGGGCCGTGCTCCGTACGCGGTGAAGATCCACGGCAGCGCGCTCGAGTACACGGTGCGGCCGCACCGCGAGCGCTTCCTTCCCCATGCGCTCGAGGGCATCCGCGGCGCCCGCGGGGTGCTCGTCGG
>DASQER010000253.1:0-4441 GCA_035633575.1 Thermoleophilaceae bacterium | reverse complement strand
CGCCGCCGGCGGCGAGCGGGCCGCGGTCAAGTCACACCACCATCAGGGGCTCGACGCGGTCGGCGACGGCCTCGTCGTCACCGGGCGATCGGTCCCCGACGGCGTCGTCGAGGCGATCGAGCTGCCGGGCCGACGGTTCGCCCTCGGGGTCCTCTGGCACCCCGAGGAGGACGAGCGCAGCCGCGTGGTCGGCGCGCTCGTCGAGGAGGCCCGTACCCGCCGAGAGGTGCGCTCCCGGTGATCAAGGTTCTCGAGCCGGCCACCGCCGAGGTGATGGCGGAGCTCCCGCGGGCGGGCGTCGAGGAGACGGACGCCGCGGTCGAGCGCGCGACGAAGGCGTTCCCGGCCTGGCGCGCCGTGGAGCCCGGCGACCGCGCCGCGCTGCTGCACCGGCTGGCGAACGCGCTCGAGGAGAACCTCGAGGACCTCGCGCGGCTCGAGGCCCGCAACGCCGGGAAGCCGATCTCGGACGCGCGCGGCGAGATGGGCATGGTCGTCGAGACCTTCCGCTACTACGCCGGCGCCCCCGAGCGCATGACCGGCCGCACGATTCCCGTGGCCGGCGGCGTGGACATGACCTTCCGCGAGCCGCTCGGCGTGGTCGGCCTGATCACGCCCTGGAACTTCCCGCTCGCGATCGCGTCCTGGAAGATGGCGCCGGCGCTCGCCGCCGGCAACACGGTCGTGCTCAAGCCGGCCGAGCTCACGCCGCTCACCGCGCTCGAGTTCGAGCGGATCGCGCTGGAGGCCGGGATCCCGGAGGGCGTGGTGAACGTGGTCGCCGGCCCGGGCTCCGTCTGCGGGCAGCGGCTGGTGGAGCATCCGGACGTGGCGAAGATCGCCTTCACGGGCTCCACCGAGGTCGGCCGCCGCATCGCGGCGGGCGCCGCGGGCACGATCAAGCGCGTCACGCTCGAGCTGGGCGGCAAGTCGGCCAACGTGGTCTTCGCCGACGCGGACCTCGAGAAGGCGGCCACCTCGGCGCCGAGCGCGGTGTTCGGCAACGCGGGCCAGGACTGCTGCGCGCGTTCGCGCATCCTCGTCGAGCGCTCGGCGCTCGACCGCTTCATGGAGGTGCTCGAGGAGTCGGTCGAGGCGATCAAGGTGGGCGACCCGCTCGACGAGTCCACGGAGATGGGCCCGCTGATCTCGGAGGGCCAGCGCGAGACGGTGGCCTCGTTCGTCCCCGACGGCGCTCCGGTGGCCATCCGCGGCAGCGCGCCCGACGGCCCGGGATTCTGGTTCCCGCCGACCGTGCTCTGCCCGGTGGACAACGACGACCGCCCGGCGCGCGAGGAGATCTTCGGACCGGTGGCCGCGGTGATCCCGTTCCGCGACGAGGAGGAGGCCATCCGGCTCGCGAACGACACGATCTACGGCCTCTCGGGCTCCGTCTGGACGCGCGACGGCGCGAAGGCGCTGCGCGTGGCGCAAGCGATCGAGAGCGGCGTGATCTCGATCAACTCGAACACCTCGGTGCGCGTGTCCACGCCGTTCGGCGGCTTCAAGCAATCCGGCTACGGACGCGAGCTCGGGCCGGACGCCCTGGACCACTACAGCGAGGTCAAGAACGTGTACTACGCGACGGAGGGGTGATGGCCCGGCTCGACGGCAAGGTGTGCGTGATCACTGGGGCGGCGAGCGGGATCGGTGCCGAGACCGCGAAGCGCTTCAACGAGGAGGGCGCCACGGTCGTCGGCGTGGACCTGTCCGAGAACGCCGAGGGCGATCTCGCCATTCAGGCCGACGTGAGCGACGAGGAGCAGGTGCGCGGCATGTACACGCGCGCCCGCGAGGAGTTCGGCCACATCGACGTGCTCTTCAACAACGCGGGCATCTCCCCGCCCGACGACGTGTCGGTCCTCGACACCTCGCTCGAGGCCTGGCAGCGCGTGCAGGACGTGAACCTGAAGTCGGTCTTCCTCTGCTGCAAGCACGGCATCCCGCACCTCTTGGACGCCGGCGGCGGCTCGGTCATCAACACCGCATCGTTCGTGGCGGTGCTGGGCGCCGCGACGTCGCAGATCTCCTACACGGCGTCGAAGGGCGGCGTGCTCGCGCTGTCGCGCGAGCTCGGCGTCGAGTTCGCGCGCAAGGGCGTGCGCGTGAACGCGCTCTGTCCGGGACCGGTGAACACGCCGCTGCTCCAGGAGCTCTACGCAAAGGACCAGGAGGCCGCCGCGCGCCGCCTGGTGCACGTGCCGATGGGCCGCTTCGCGGAGGCGCGCGAGATCGCCAACGGCGCGCTCTTCCTCGCGAGCGACGAGTCCTCGTACGTGACCGCGCAGACGTTCCTCGTGGACGGCGGGCTGTCCGGGGCCTACGTCACGCCGGAGTGAGAGTCCTCTCGATCGTCCACCAGTCGGACGCCGGCGCCGGCGTCTTCGGCGAAGCGGGCGAAGAGTTCGCCACCTGGGTGCCCTCCGCAGCTCCAGCGCCGACCGACGGCTTCGACGCGGTCATGATTTTCGGCGGTTCGATGCACGCGGACCAGAACGACGAGCACCGATGGCTGGCGCCGGAGAAGGATTTCCTGCGCGAGCAGCTCGACCGCGGCACCCCGATGCTCGGCGTGTGTCTCGGCAGCCAGCTGCTGGCAGAGGCCGCAGGCGCCCGCCCTCAACGCTCGGACGAGCCCGAGATCGGCTGGATCGACGTCGAGTTCACACCCGAGGGCGCCGCCGACCCGGTCCTGGGCCCGCTTGCTCCTTCCAGCTCGCTGTTCGAGTGGCACCACTACGTGGCGCCGCTGCCGCCGGGCGCGGTAGCGCTGGCACATACGCCGCTGTGCGTCCAGGCCTTTCGCATCGAGGGCGCCCCCGCCTGGGGGCTGCAGTTCCATGCCGAGGTCACGAAGCGGGACCTGTGGAGCTGGCTCGACGGCTGGGGCAACTCCGAGGCCGTGTCCACCTCGCTCGACCCCGAGCGCATCCGCGCCGACAGCGAGCAGCGAATAGAGCCCCAGAACGAGCTGGGCCGGGGAATCGCCCGCCGCTTCCTGGCCGAAGCCGAACGCGCCGCGACCCGCTAGCCGCGCCGCGCCGCGACGCGGTTGCGGTTGCGGTTGCGGTTGCGGTTAACCCTGTAATACAGGGCAAACCTCAACATCGTCACCAGGGCGGGGGCGGCCTACGGGCCCGGCGGCGCTTCGGGCGGGGGCGGCGGGGCCGGCTGCGTGGCGGTCGGCGGATCGGCCGGCGCCGCGGGGCCGGGCTCCACCTGTCCGCCGCCGCCGAGGCCCAGCACGGGCTCTCCCCGGCGCGCCTTCAGCTCGAAGTACAGGACCGCCGCGGCGAGCGCGCTCAGCGGCGCGATCAGGAGCCGCACGAGCAGGTCGGCGAGGGCGTAGCCGGCGAACGAGTCGGAGGCGCTGTTGGCGATCGCCTGGACGATCCCGCCCACGATGAACTGGAGCAGGAAGAGCAGCACGATCACGAAGAAGACCTGCCAGCCGTGGCCCCTCACCAGCTCGCGGCTGCGTCCGAACGACTCGAGAGCGCCCTTGCGCTCGATCACGATCACGGGTGCGATCACCGACCAGATCGTGAGCAGGAAGAGGCCCGGCACGATCAGCAGGATCAGGCCGATCCCCACGCCGATGCCGGCCAGGATGCCGGCGACCACCAGCGGTCCGATCACCGGCAGCGCGGAGCGGAGCAGGCTCCCGACGGTGTGGTCACGGCGGCCGTCGAGGCTGTCCCGCGCCGCCTCCACGACCATGCCCTGGAACCAGTAGGTGGCCACGGTGGCGATCGCCGCCACCAGCAGCGCGCCCAGGACGCCCACGTCCCCGGCGTAGATGAGGCCGCTCAGGATCGCGACCGGAACGAACACGACCAGGGCCGCCGGGATCAGCAGCGTGACCTGCTCCCGGTAGATCTGGAAGATCCGCTCAAAGACCGTTCCGACGTCGAGCTTCTCGTTCATGCACCAGAATCTAGTCCTGTGCCCGACAGCATGCGTGGACATCTCCTGATCGCCGCCCCGTCGCTCTTCGACTACTTCCGCCGCACGGTCGTGCTGGTGCTCGAGCACACGCCCGACGGCGCGATGGGCGTGGTGCTGGGGCGCAGCTCCGAAACCCGTGTGGCCGACGCCGTGCCGGCGCTCGCGGACCTGCCCGGGGCCGACGAGCTCGTGTACCTCGGCGGCCCTGTCTCACCGGAGTCCGTGGTGGCGCTCGGCGACTTCGGGCGCCCGGAGGAGGCGGGCACGCATGTGGTGGGCTCGCTCGGCACGCTCGACCCCGACGGCACCAACGAGTCGCTGAGGCGGGTCCGCGTGTACGCCGGCTACGCGGGCTGGGGCCCCGGCCAGCTCGACGGCGAGCTCGAGCAGGGGGCTTGGATCGTGCACGAGGCGGACCCGGCCGACCCCTTCCGCCCGGGGGACATCTGGTCCGATGCCCTGGAGCGGAAGGGTGGCCGCTATCGCCTGATGG
>DASQER010000252.1:0-3433 GCA_035633575.1 Thermoleophilaceae bacterium | reverse complement strand
CACCCCCGCTGGGTGTTCGGCCCGTGGTGGCACCCGGCATTTCCCCCGTTCTTCTTCCCGCCGCCGGTCCGCTGGGGCTGGGGGGGGCCGAGGTGGGGCACCTCGGTCCACGTCGGGTTCTGGTGGGGCCGCCCCATCCCCGTGACCCACTCCCTGTGGGGCGGGGTCCACTGGGGCCGGCGCAGCGTGAACATCAACGTCAACCACTGGAACACCATCAACGTCAATCACCGGATCAACTCGCGCGACGCCAACGTGGCCTGGCGCCACGACCCTCGCAATCGCCGGGGCGTGCCCTACCGCGGCACGGCGGCGCGCAACCAGTTCCAGGCGCCGGCCGGCGGCCCGCGCGACGCGCAGCGCGACCGCGCCCGGCTCGAGCTCGCGAATCGCCTCGGCCCGACGGGCCCCGGCGGCGCCGCGACGGGCGGCGTCGACCGCAGCCGGCTGCCGCAGCGGCCGGTCGCCGCCGTGCCTGGCACCGGCACCGGCACGGGCGGCAGCGCACGCGACCGTGCGGCCAGCGTGGACCGCGCCCAGATCCAGAACCGCGCCGCCAACGTCGACCGGGCGCAGGTGCAGAACCGGATTGCCGCGGTCAACCGCGACAACGCGCTGCGCGGCGCCGGGAATGCCGTCCAGACGCGTCAACAGATCGAGCGCGGCACGTCGAGCCTGGGGGCGATCCAGCAGCGCGCTCCGGGCGCGGCCGGCGCGCCGGCGCGGAGGCCATAGCCATGCGACCCACTCTGTTCCTCGCGGCGCTTCTGGCCACGGTACCTGCGAACGCGCAGGAGGTCTTCCCCGCACCGGAGGCCGCGGTCGACGCTCTGGTCGACGGCCTCTCGCGCCGCGACGCCGAGAAGGTTCGCGTCGTGCTCGGTCCGGACTATCGGCGGCTGACGCCGCTCGACCCGCTGTCCGAAGAAGACCGCGCGGGCTTCCTGGCCGCGTGGTCGGAGGGCCATCGCGTCGAGCGCGACGGGGCGAATGCCCGGCTGGTGCTGAGCGACGGCTGGACGCTGCCGATCCCGATCGTCCGCAGCGGCGAGGGTTGGGCCTTCGACACCCGCGCCGGAATGGAAGAGGTTCGCGTCCGGCGCATCGGACGCAACGAGCTCGCCGTGGTCGAGGCCCTGCAGGGCTACGGCGACGCGCAGCGCGAGTACGCCGAGGAGGATCGCGACGGCGACGGCGTCCTCGAATACGCCCGCCGCTTCTCGAGCGGCCCCGGCAAGCACGACGGCCTGTACTGGGCGACCCCGGAGGGCGAGCCGATGAGCCCCGCCGGGCCGCTGTTCGACACCGCCGACCTCACGGACGGCTATCACGGCTACCGGTTCCGGATCCTCGAGGCGCAGGGCCCGGCGGCCAGCGGCGGCGCGCGGCCCTACCTGAGCGGCGGTCACCTCGCCAACGGCTTCGCGATCGTCGCCTGGCCCGCGCGACACGGCGAGACCGGCGTCATGACGTTCGTCGCCAACCACGACGGCGTCGTCTATCAGAAGAACCTCGGCGCCGGCTCGGCGGCCATCGCGAGCGCGATGAAGCGCTTCGACCCGGACGCCACGTGGGTGGCGCTGCCGTCTCCCTGACGAGCTCGCGGACTACGGTGCGCTGACCTCGCGCACGGGCGTCGGTAGCGCCCGCAGCGCGTCGGCGATGTCCCGGCTCAGCTCCGCGAGCCCCTCGCTCGCGCCGGCCACGGTCCCGGCCGGTCCCGCCGCGGCGGGGCTCACGCGGTGAGACGAGCGGTGCTGCACGAGCGTCTCGCCCCTCGGGCCGAGCACCGCCCAGCGCGCCTCGACGAGGACCGAGCCGTCCGCCTGGCGGGCGACCTCCGTGATGCCGAGGTCCACGCGCTGGTCGATGGCCTGGCTGGGCGCGAACGGTGCCGCCACCACGCGCCGGTCGGGGAGGAGCGCGGCCAGGTTCTCGGTCACGACGCGCTGGATGCCTCTGCCGATCGGCTCGCCCCACCGCGCGAACTCGTCGACCACGACCTGGCCTGTCGTCGCGCGTCCCGTGATCTGCGGCCGGTCGATCCAGCCCGGGACGGTCACCTTCAGCACGCCGACGAAGCCGAGCGGCGCCTCGCTCGGAGCGGCCGTGCTCGCGAGGGGGTCGAGCACGTAGGTCTGGGCCTGCCTCGACTGCCTGAGGATGCAGCCGCCGAAGAGGGCGGCGCTGGTGGAGACGAGGATGGCCAGGGCTCGGGCGTGCATCACTTCTTCTTCTCCTCCGGCTCGGGCTTGCCCCGCAGCAGCGACTCGGGGTGCCGCTGCAGCGTGTCGCCCAGGAAGCGCAGGGATTTCAGGAGCTCGTTCAGCTCCTCGAACGTCCGGACGGCCTCGAGCTGGACCTCGGCCGTGCGCTCGACGTTGCGGTCGACGGTCGCCAGCGTGCGGTCGAGCCGCTCGAAGGTCGTCGCGAGCCCCTTCACCCTGTCGTCGACGCTCGACATCGTCGCGCGCGCGTCGGCGACCATGCCGTCGACGTGGCCCATCGTCTTCTCGGCGCTCGCGAGCGTCCGGTTGGCCGTCTCCAGGGTCAGGCGCAGCTCGCGCAGGGCCGCGTCCACGTCGCCGGAGTCGAGCAGCCTCTGCGCGCTCGCGAGCGTCGCCTTGATCTGCAGGAGCACCTCGTCCAGGGGCACCTCCGAGATCCTCTCCAGGGTCGCCTCGAGCTTGTCGCTGAGGAGCTCCATACCCGAGGGGGCGGTGGGGATCTCCGGGTAGGGCATCTCGATGCCCGAGAAGCGGGGCGCGAGATCGGGGTGGAAGTCGAGATCGATCGACCTCTGCCCGGCCACCGGGCTCGAAGACCGGGCCGCCGCGCGCAGGCCCGCGTCCACGAGGAGCTTGACGAGCTGCGCGTCGGAGAGCTGCAGGGCGGTCGCTTGCCCCGCCACGTTCTTCACCGCGCCCCGTCGTATCTGGATGATGGCCATGATCCGCGAGTCCCGGTAGCTCGTGCCGAAGACGAGCTCGACGTCCCTGATCTGGCCGACCGGCACCTGCCGGAAGGTGACCGGCGCTCCCCCTCTCAACCCGCCGACCGCGTTCGGGAAGAAGACCACGAAGGTCCGGTGCTCCGCGAAGAGCCGCCCGGAGCTGAGGGCGGCGATGCCGGCGAGCGCCAGCCCCACGGCCACGAGCACGAAGAAGCCGACGAGCCGCGGCCGGGCCCGCGCGGTCACGCCCGCCCCCCGCCCAGGAAGGCCCGGACCTTCGGGTCCGACGAGTGGTCGCGCAGGTGCACGGGGTTCCCCCTTGCCGTCATGGTCTTGCTCTCCAGGTCGAGGTAGATGGCCTCGTCGGCCACCGCGAAGAGGCCGGCGAGGTCGTTGGAGACGAGGACCACGGTCGTGCCGAGGTCGTCGCGCAGCCGCCGGATCACGTCGTCCACGCGGCGCGCGCCGAGGGGGTCGAGC
>DASQER010000251.1:0-3162 GCA_035633575.1 Thermoleophilaceae bacterium | reverse complement strand
TACTTCCGCGATCCTCTGCCGGCCCGCACGACGATCCAGGCTGACCTGCCCGGGTTCGAGATCGAGGTCGACGCCATCCTGGTGCTCGACCAGTAGCGCCCATCTCGCCCGTCGCGCGCGGGCCTTCGTGGCCAGCGTGCCTCAGCGCACGAGCTCGTATCGCAATTCGACCATCCCGTTGCGAAACGGGCGCGTGCCGGCCAGTCGCAACCGCTGGCGCAGCCGGCGCGGGATCGTCGGGATGCCCGCGCCGAGCACCACCGGCACGATCGTGAGGTGCAGCTCGTCGAGCAGGCCCTCGTCGGCGAACTGCATCGCGAGGTCGCCGCCACCCACGATCCAGACGTTGCGCTCGCCGGCCGCCGCCCTCATCTCCTCGTGCACCGGACCCACCGGGCCGCTCGCGAACCGGATCTCGGCGCGCTCGGGCTGCGGCAGCTTCCGCGAGCTGAAGACCCAGCTCGGCGTGCCCGCGTAGGGCCAGCTGCCGGGCTCGGAGCGGAGGATGAACTCGTAGGTCGCCGATCCCATCGCGAGCGCGCCGACGTCGGCGAAGAAGCGGTCGTAGGCGCCGTCGGTCGCGGCGGAGGCATCGATCTCGTCCTCGCCCCCGAAGCGCAGCAGCCAATCGAGGCCGCCGTCGCTCTCGGCGAGGTAGCCGTCGAGCGACTGGGCGAGGTAGTACTGGCAACGACACACGGCGCGGGTGCGCTTCACCAGACGTCGCCGTCGCGCCAGTCGCAGGTCAGCTCACTTGAAACTCTCGTTCCGCACTTCTGGCGACCGATATCTCCCCCCACCCGGTCGTGGCCTGCGCGAGTTGGTCAGGGGTCGGGCGCACTGCTGAGGTACGCCTGCTGGGGCACGCCGAGGAGGTCGAGCACCTGGCGCTGGAGCGGCGCGAGTTCGGGCTCGAAGGTCTGGACGATCTCGCCGTCGCGGGTCAGGTGATGGCGGGCGGCGTCGGCGAACAGGTCGAAGATGCGCGCCGCGGTCGGCGCCTTGGAGGCGCGGCCTTCGTGGTAGAGCGCGAGCTCGCTCACGCCGTCACGGGTCATCGCGGCGCGTAGTTCGCGCTCGATCAGGCACTGGCAGAGCAGCGCGATGAACTCGCAGCAGGCGAGGCCCTCGATCCTGGAGGGCGACTTGAGTTCCACCGGGGCGGCGCCGAGCACGGTCTTGAGCTGGTGGTGGCGCTTCTCGAGGTTCGGCTGGTAGCGGTAGGCGCCGAGCAGTTCGGGGTCGGAGAGCTCGCGGTCGTTGGTGACGAGCGGGAAGCAGCCGTCGGTGGCGGCGTCGTAGGCGACCTTGGCGTCGTCGACGTGGAAGCTGAGCGCGAAGACGGCCTTCTCGGTCTTGCGGTAGCGCGTCTGGCTGCCGGGCCGGCCGCGCTTCTCCTGGCGAAAGCTCTCCTGCACGGTCTCGGTGACCGCGTAGGTGATCCAGCGCTCCGCGCCGGCGTCGGCGAGCGCCGCGCGGGCGGCGTCTTGGGTGGCGACGCGTGTCTTGAGCCGTGATCGCGGGCTCGCGAGCCTGCCCTGGACGGCCTCCAGGGCGAGCATCCCGCGCTCGACACGTGCACGCCGCGACTCGGCGTCGCGCGCGAGCTTCTGCGAGGAGCGCACCCAGGCGATCCGGTGGCCCTCGGAGGTGGGGACCGGCGCGGGCGCCGTCCACCAGACCGAGTCCGGGTCGCCCTTGCGCTTGCCGGGCCGCCTGGCGGCCTCGGTCCAGTCGAACGCGTGGGCTTGGGCCCACTCGCGGATCTGGCCGTCCTCGGCGCGCGAGCGCGGCAGCACCGACACGAACCGCCCGCCACGGGAGTGGATGTGGGCCATCTGCTCGCGCGTGGCGAGCTTGGAGTCCGCGACGTAGAGGAAGCCCGGCCGGCCGACGAGATCGACGAGGCCGTCCCACGTCTGGATGTGGGTCTGGTCGTCGGTGACGTTGCCGTCCAGCAGGCGGTGGGCCAGCGGGACGGCGCCGTCGGCGCAGACCGTCAGCGTCAGCACGAGCTGCTTGAGATCGGGGCGATGGTCCTTGGAGTGCCCGAGCGCCGCCCTCGCGGTCGGCTTGCCGCCGCGCTCGCGGCCGTCGGCGCGGTCGTAGTCGCCGTGCAGGGTGATCGACGTCGAGTCGTTGTGCAGCTGCGAGCAGTCGATCTGGAACTCGGCGATCACGCCGAGCACGAGCTCCATCAGCAGCGAGCCGCGGTCGGCGTCGAAGAGCTGGTCGAGCGCCCGGCCGACGCGGTCGTCGTTGAGCAGATCCGCCTCGCCCGCGCCCAGGCCCAGCAGGCCGGGCTCGAAGCGCTCGGCCCACTCGGCCAGGCCATAGAGCGGCTCGCGCGCCAGGCACAGGTTGCGCACCAGCAGGCCGATCGCGACGCCGGCCGGCAGGCAGACGCGCGGGTCCGCCGCCGGCAGGTAGCGCGCGAGCAGCGGCCGCAGACCGATCCGCTGCAAGAAGCAGTCCACGACGGGCAGCGCGCCGAGCCGCTGCGAGCTGAGCTCGAATGGTGGGTGGTCGGGCATGCCAGGTTCCGTCCAGTACCTACGATAGAAGTACAGTAGGCAGCGGACGGAACCAGCCGGGCCCGATCCCAGATGACCGACGACACCCAGCCCCACGAGCGCGCAGCGCAGATCGCCGCGGAGATCGCGGCGCTCGGCTTCTGCCTGCCCGGCACGCTCAGCACGCGCTACCTGCGCTGCGGCAACGCGCGCTGCCGCTGCCGCGACCCAGATCGCGACCAGCGCCACGGCCCCTACTGCTACTGGACGCGCAAGGTCGCCGGCAAGACCGCCAGCAAGCTGCTCAGCGCCGAGCAGGCCGAGCGCTACCGGCCCTGGCTCGAGAACGGCAAGCGCCTACGAGCGCTCGTGCGCGAACTCGATGCGCTCTCGATCCGAGCCGCCCAACAAGCCGAAGGGTGGGGGGAGAAATGACGATCGAGAAGTGCGGAACGAGAGTTGGAGGTGTCGCCAATGGCGCCTGATCCGGTGCATCGCCCCCGCCGAATCTGGCCGCCCCGCCCCGGCGGGCCTGAGCCGAGCCCTACGTCGCGCGCATGCGGTTGTTGCGGGCGTCGTGGGTGAGCTCCGCGAGCCCGAGTGCCTCCAGCAGCAACGGGAGGTACATGCCGAACCGGCCGCGGTAGCC